>NZ_JABUZE010000031.1:0-12783 GCF_014897805.1 Halomonas sp. 3F2F | reverse complement strand
TCACCGTGCAGTGCCACCTGTGGGTTGGTTGACGCATGATGCGTGACATCCAACTGCTCCAGCTCGATAACACTTAAGCCATCGGTCAGAGGCAGAGAATCAACCAGATGTCGCTGAGTGAGTAACAGCTCAATGCCACTATCTTCGACCATATAGGCCAACCGCTCGGCAGGATAATTCGGATCCAACGGCACGTAAGCACCACCTGCCTTGAGAATACCCAATAGCCCCACTACCATCTCAACTGAGCGCTCAACAGCGATGCCCACTCGAGTTTCGGGTTTTACGCCTAAACCGATCAAATAGTGGGCCAAACGATTGGCACGGGCATTGAGTTCGGCGCAGCTAAGCGACTGCTCTTCAAATACTAGCGCAGTGGCCTTTGGGGTTGCCGCAGCTTGGCGCTCGATTAACTGATGGACTGGTGCAGCTTCGGAATACTGTTGCGTATTCTCCCCCCACTCGCTCAACAACTGCCGTTCGTCTGCTCTAAGTAGGCTGATCTTACTTAATGGTTGCTGAGGCGCCGCTTGCAAACTTTCTACGATGCCTGCAATAGCTGCGCTCAGGTAGTCGCACAACCGCTGAGCGCCGATGATACGGCTCACTTGCCCTACCAACTGGAAGCTATCACCTAGATCGTCCACCGACATCGTGATCGGGTAGTTGGTACGCTCTTGGCCACCCAGCACTTCCATACCTTCCCAAGTATGAACGGTGCTTCCCTCTTGCTGAGGTGCGCTATAACGATAATTTAGCAAACTGGTAAATAGCGGCGTTCCACCAGGCAACCCGCTGCAGCGCTGCGCTAGCCCTAGGCTGGCATGCTCATGGTGCATTAGCTCAGATAGAGCAGCGTGGGTCTGGCGCAGGCTCTTATCGACACCTTGAGCCCCCACTTTGATACACACCGGTAGCGTATTAATAAACATCCCCAACGCCCGCTCGGCACCTTCGATGCCCTGCATACGCCCGAACAGCACGGTGCCGAACACCACATCGTCCCGCCCAGTGGTCTTGCTCAGCACCAAGGCCCAAGCTAGATGGAACAGGCTAGCCGTGCTAACACCATGGCGCTGGGCCTGTTGCCGTACTTGCTGGGCTAGTTCCGCAGCCAAAGGAACGCGCATTTCTTCAATATCGCTGCCATCGCCGCGTACATCCACCAGTCCAAAAGGCGCCGTAGGTTCCTCAATATCCCCCAATCGCTCACGAAAGAAGGATTCATGTTCTTCTGGGCTTACTCCTAATCGGGCCTGCGCCACAAAGTTGCGGAATGGCAGCGGATTGGGTAGCGCCTCCTCACGCCCTTGCTGGATCAGGATGATTTCCTCCACCAGCAGTTCAAGGGTAGTGTGATCCATGACCAGATGGTGGCTAGGCAGTTGCAACAGCCAACGTTCTTTTTCGGCATCGTATGCGGCTACCGCTCGAAACATAGGCGCCCGGCGCACATCAAGGCGGTGATACCGTGGGTCGACTTCGACGCTCAACTGTTCAGCAACGCTCTGTGAGGGGTCACCATCCAAGTCCAGCCATTCGAGTACCAGTTCTGCATGCCTGCAGACCACCTGCACCGGTTCGCGGAGCCCTTCCCAAAGCACCGCGGTACGTAAAATATCGTGACGGGCAATGAGCTTATTAAAACCAGAAATAAAGGCTTCCAGCCTCTTCCTGCTATCAAAGCCCAATAGCCGAGGCGTCACATAGGCATCGCCCTTTTCTTGCAGCCGGTGATGGAAGAGAATCCCCTCTTGCAACGGTGCCAGCGGGTAGATGTCCTGAGTATTGCTAGCGCCACCGGGCACAGCGGCTTCGATCTCACGAAGTTCTTCGGCATTGAGCTCGATTAGCGTCAACATCTCGGGCTGGAGAGCCTGGCAATCGTGAGGAATCAAATTGGGTGGGATGGTGATCTCAGTTTGCTCAGGTGCTTGCATCAGCGCTCGCGCAAAAGCTGTTAGTTCCGGGTGTTGGAACAGCGTACGCACCTGCGCCGTTAATCCCCGATGCCGCATTTGCTCCAATACCTTTAGAGCCAATAACGAATGGCCCCCCAGCTCAAAGAAGTTGTCGTGGCGGCCCACCCTCTCGACGCCAAGTACCTCTGACCAAATCTCCGCCAGCGCTTCCTCCACTTCGCCTTGAGGCGGCTCGTACTCCGAGCCGCTGACCAAATCCGGCTCGGGCAGCGCCTTGCGGTCTACCTTGCCGTTGGCATTCAGCGGCAGCGCATCGAGGGTGACCACAGCTCCCGGCACCATATAATCCGGTAGTTTTTGACCCAACGCTTCACGTAGTACAGCGGTATTGAGTTCACTGCCGTCTTGGGGAACCACATAAGCCACCAGCCTCGAACCGCCGGGGCCTTTCTGGGCGACCACCACCGCTTCGCGAACCGCCGGCTGAGCTAATAGCTCGGCTTCGATCTCGCCTAGTTCGATACGCAAGCCACGTATCTTCACCTGGTGATCAAGGCGGCCCAGGTACTCGAGCTGGCCGTCCTCCCGCCAGCGCACCAGATCGCCGGTGCGGTAGAGGCGTTCACCCTGCGCAAATGGATCGGCGACAAAACGTTCTGCGGTAAGGTCAGGGCGGTGCAGGTAGCCCCGTGCCAACCCAATGCCTCCGAGATAAAGTTCACCCGCGACCCCGGGCGGCGCCAAGTTAAGATCGCCATCCAATACGAAGGTATGGATACCAGCGATCGGTTGGCCGATAGCTACGTGGTTGCGCCCGTCGTCTTGGCAAGTCCAGTGGGTAACATCAATGGCCGCTTCAGTGGGGCCATAGAGGTTGTAGAGTGCCACTTGAGGTAAGCGGGCAAATACCTGATTCTGCAGCTCCGCAGGCAGCGCTTCACCGCTGCATACCAAGCGTGTCAGGCTGGTGCAGGCTTCTACCTCGCCATGGGCCAGGAAGGCCTGCAGCATTGAAGGTACGAAGTGCAGCGTGGTTATATTGTGGGTACGGATTAGCTCGACCAGTTGGACTGGCTCGCGGTGAACACCTGGTGGCGCCATCACCAGTTGGGCGCCCTGCATCAGCGGCCAGAAGAATTCCCATACCGAGACGTCAAAGCTGAATGGCGTTTTCTGTAGCACCGCATCGTCGGCCGTTAACCCATAGGCCTCCTGCATCCACTGTAGGCGATTGGTCAGTGCATGGTGACGGTTGGCGGCGCCCTTGGGGCGCCCGGTGGAACCGGAGGTGTAGATCACATAAGCAAGATTTTCGCCGTGCAGGGCCACGTTCGGATTGGTCGGCGCGTGGTGAGCAACCTCCAACCGATCCAAATCAATGACGTTCAGCCCATCGGCCACCGGCAACGCATCGCAAAGATGCTGCTGGGTTAGCAGTAGCTCGATGCCGCTGTCTTTGACCATATAGGTCAACCGATCACTCGGATAATCTGGATCTAGTGGCACATAAGCACCACCCGCCTTGAGAATAGCCAGCAGCCCTACCACCATCTCAATGGAGCGCTCAACAGCAATACCCACCCGGGTCTCAGGTTTTACGCCTAGACCGATCAGGTAGTGGGCCAACTGGTTGGCGCGGGTATTGAGTTCGGTGTAGTTGAGCGACTGATCTTCGAATACTAGTGCCGTAGCCTCTGGGGTTGCCGCAGCTTGGCGCTCTATCAGGTGATGGATGGGTTCGACCGGACTATCGGTTGCTGCGCGGCTTCCCCAGTCGAGCAGCAGTGCTTTTTCCGCGTTGTCAGGTAGTTCGATAGAGGTGAGCTGTGTTTCCGGCTTTTCTAATAGGATTCTCAGTACTTTCTGGTAGTAACCGATTAAACGTTGAATTGTCTGATCATCGAACAGATCCGAATTGAACTCTAGAGCACCAACCACTTGCTCCTGTTCGATGAAAATATCCAGCGACAGCTCAAACTTTGCACTCGTCTGAGGAAGATCGATCAGTTCGATAGACACATGAGCCGTCAAAACCGTTCTTTGCGCTGTTCACTGAAAGCTATGTCACTTCTACCTCACCGTCTGGTGCGTGCATACCTTGTTGACGACACGCCACATGGGAAGTATCGCCAGGCTGTTTCGGTACAGGGCATTGTGTCTCTTTCCCCGATCATCGGCCTTTTTGTTTTCTTTTTCTGGCGGGCATTTGCGGGTGTCGGTATCGAATGGATCATGCCGTCGATTCTTGCTCTGGCAGTTGGCGGGGTCTTTATGGCCATCTCTACGGCTGGAAGATATGTCAGGAAGGGAGGGATGCGGCGTTTCATTGGCTTGCAGCTATACGCCCTTTTCTGTTGGCTCCTGACGGCCTCTGTCGTGTTTTCTACCCCCTACCTGCTACCTTGGGCCGCCTGATGCCTTCAGGCTCTCACAAAGGCTTACAGCCCCCTTTTTGGGGGTTTTTTGTTTTTGCCTAGAAATCCGGTGTTCCGCTGGCCTGTCTGATCATTTCCTGCGCGTACTCTGCCAAGGTACTTTTCATTCCAGAGGAATACTCATGTCAAAAGCTACATCTTCGGCCACAGGCGACCGTCGCACGATGCACCTTGCGCTTGGCGGTATTATCGGCAGCGGATTGCTGGCAACACTTGCATTCGGTTTGCTGCTGAACGCCCAGACTGAAACGGCTGATCAACTCCAACAGACCAATGCGAAACTGTCTGACCTTGCCGATGCCATCAACACTTCCTCTGGACAGCAAACGCGTAACACTGACCTGGTGGCCGCCGTTGATCAGGTGATGCAGCAGCGAGCGCAGGCCGAGCAAGAGGCACAGCGCCAGGCATTGTTAGAGGGGTATGACAATGCCCCTACCGATTTGGAAGACGATACGCCCTGGACATACGGGGATGCTGACGCTCGCTTCACGCTGTACACCTATTCCGATCCCAACTGCCCGTACTGCCGTCAGTTTCACAATACTCCCAAGCAACTTGTTGATAGCAGTCAGGGCGTGATGAAGGCTCAGTACCATCACATGACGATCATGGATGCCAACTCGACCACCCAAGCATTGGCGAGTGAGTGTGCAGGCCGTCTCGGTGATAATCAGCATTTCTGGGCGCTTAACGACTATATCTACGAGAATCATCAGGTGCGCGAAGCGGGTTTGCTCGATGTAGCTGAAACGATGGGTTTTGATCGTTCAGCGTTTCGTCAGTGTATGCAAAGCAGCGATGTACAACGCCATGTGGCTGTTCTTGGGCGTGAAGCACAATCAGAAGGTGTTACGGGTACGCCGACATCGTTTTTGATCGACAACGAAACGGGAGAGGAAGTCCGTTTGTCTGGGGCGCAGCCGCCAGGAGCCATCATTTCGGCATTAAGGGGCATGATCGAGCAGGAGAGTGCGGAGGCAGGAACAGCCAACGGCCAACCCGCTGAACAGGAAGGTTAATTATGCTCCCCATTTCCCCGATTGCGATTGCCATTGGTGTCGCCCTCTTTCTGGCCAGAACGAACCTGGCAGGCTTGATAGGCGGTGCAGTGCTGGGGATGGCATTGATGCACCTTTGGCCGGAATACTTTATGCCCGTTTATACCTGGGTCGGCGGCTTGTTGGATTCGCTGGGCATTGGGGACTGGCTGGACGCGTCCAATCAGTCTGCTCCCGTGACGCCCGATGCCGAGTAAAACGCCCCATTCACCTAATGACTGACGCCCTTTTGAGGGCGTTTTTTTTGGAGCGGAACATGCTTCCATATCTAGCATTGCCAGCGATGGCACTTGGGCTCGCGCTGACAATTCCGCCTGCCCTGGGAACGGCGAAAACAGTTATCTCCTCCGGCGATACTGTGTCGGATTCGACAAACCACCACAACGTCCAGATCGTCGTGAGCCACGACTGTCAGCGTGCCTGGTGTCCCGATATTAGGGATCGTTTACAGATAGAGGTACAAGCAGCTCATTATCGGCCAGACCGACACCTTGCAACGATCACAGTTGAACCGCTAGAACGACATGGACGTTTTGCCGAGCCCCGACGACGACTCGATGTTTTGACAGCGGGCGGTCAAGGGAATATGCCGCCAGGCGCGCCAGCACCCTGGGTCAATGCCGAGCTTTTGTCGGGTGCCTCATCAGTGAAACCTACAGAATCGACGCATCGTACCCCTTGGCGGACGTTACCAGACTGGATGCCCCCTTCATCGCTTTCACAATGGAAGTCGGCTAACTCGCAAACCTTGATAGACTCAGCAGACAAAAAAACACAAGGATGGCTTCCTAGATTAAATAACGCTGTTGAGCATTATATAAACCCTTTGGTTGAAAAAGTGCGTTATGTCATTAGTAAAGAAGGCGATGGCTCATGACATCGTTCTGCAAATGTTCTTATCTTCGGTCTTTACAAGGCATAGCGAATTTTTTATGTGCTTTTTTGCACAACACAGCTTTTTTAGCTGGCTTTATTTTATTGAGTATTTTTAGTGCTTTTTTACCTTTAATAATTCTTTGGGCTGTTTATAGCGTTTTTGCACATATTTCTTCTTGGTTGTTCGCCGCCGGTGTTCGTCCTGCATGGCCAGAGATTGACTGGGTGCCGCTATCCCAAAATACGTTGATTCATCTCGCCCTGGTGATCGCGTGGGGGCTGCTGTGTCTTTTGGTTTGGAATGGGGCGAAGCAAGCGATGAGACACCGCAAACGACAGTTGCAGCGTTTGGCCAAGGGGAGATTGGTTAAGGTATCGGCAGACCATCCTATCGCGCTCTATACACAACGTCTGTGCAAGCAACATCGTATCCGATGCCCACACCTTTGGGCCGCCGAGAATGCCTATGTGGTTGCTTTTGTCGTTGCGCCGCCAATAAGAAAATCTCACTTGGTACTGTCAGCGGGTGTTTTGCAGTTGCCGTCGGACATATTGCGCTGGGTGATCGCTCACGAAGTCGGCCATCTGGTTCATGGGGATGCCCGCCATGTGTTTGCCTGGCAGCGCTTTCTGGACAGCGTGCTTGCTTGGCAGCGCCTACGCTTGAAGGTCGTGAAATGGCTTGTTCGGCTATGTTACTGGATACCGCTAGTAGGCCATCCTCTTTGCCGCTTGTTGGTTGGTTTTGAGCGTCTATTCCAAAATTTGGATAAAGCTGGCAGACAGCTCGGTGGTGCAGCTTACGAGGCGTTGACACTTTGGGCGTCACGGCGTAGTGAATTTCGCGCTGACGCCTTTGCAGCGTCACAGGAAGGTGCAGAGCCAGGCATCGCGCTGTTCAGATCGCTGGCAGCGGCTTCCACGTTTGAGCCTTTGCAGCGGCCTATCTGTCTTCGCACACATCCGACGCACCACGAGCGTGTGAAGGCGCTTAAACGTTTTAACTTAAAACCTCATAACCTCAATTAAGTATTTGTGGTCATGAGGCAAAGCGCTTATGTGTATAAGCTCATAGACTCATACGCTCAATTCATCACAATTTCAGCACCAATAAGACTCCTGAGACCTGATTGGGAGGCCGTCAGCACGATATCCTTGCTACTCCCTATCGCATTGACATATATACTAGCGATAGCAAGCTGATCGTTCACCTTCCATGCGCGTTGAGCTGGTGTATATACGCAAACTCCCCATACCCCCTTCCTTTAAACGTAATGACTCATAACCTCATAACCTCATTCTTTTATTTGAGTTTATGACCATTTGATAAAATCCCCATTTCTTCATAAGCTCAGATAAGGTTCCTACACGATGGCGGAGATACAATGCACGTTATTGCGGTTTTAAATCAGAAAGGCGGTTCGGGTAAGACGACGATTGCAACGCACCTGGCTACTGCGCTGATGATGGCAGGACATGATGTACTGTTGGTTGATTCAGACCCCCAAGGCAGCGCCCGTGATTGGGCAGCGGTTCGTGAGGATCAGCCGGTGCCGGTAGTCGGCATTGACCGTCCAACCATAGGGCGTGATTTGAAAAACCTGGCTCGCAAAGAATTTGTGGTGATTGATGGCGCGCCACAGGCAGCCGATCTGGCAGCGTCTGCCATTAAGGCAGCAGATTTTGTGCTGATTCCGGCACAACCAAGCCCGTACGATATTTGGGCGACAGCTGATCTTGTCGAGTTGGTGAAGCAGCGTATTGAGATCACTGACGGCAAGATGCAAGCGGCGTTTGTTGTCTCCAGGGCGATCAAGGGGACGCGGATAGGGTCGGAAGTCACCAATGCACTTAACGAATATGAGTTGCCGGTGCTTGAGAGTCGGGTTACTCAGCGGGTTATCTACCCCACGACGGCCGCAACAGGTACAACGGTCTTCGACCAAGACCCTGACGGCCCCGCATCTATTGAAATCAACGCATTGATGAACGAGCTGAAAGCAAAGCTCATTTGAGGTTTTGGGGCTTTGATCAATTGAGTTTTTACGTTAATGCGGCAATAATGATTTGAAGTTATGATTTTTTGAGGTTGTTGAGATGACCAAAGGTGTACTTAGTGCTGGACGCCCAAGCGCGAAAGCAGACAAGCGAAAAGAAGCGACGTTAGCGAGCCTGGCAGACAGACCGGCCAAAAAACGGGTCAACATTGATCTGACGTATGAAGAACATCAGCGGTTGAAGATATACGCGGCTCAGAATGGCATGACCATCAAGGATATCCTGCGTGAACAAATTGATAAGTTGATCGACGGCGATCAAGCGTGAAAGTGTTTTTATTCATTGCATCAAAACCTCATTTGAAGAAAAGCCCATCGGGTTTTTTGAGGTTGACTGATCAGGAGAGGGCGGATGTCTGACAGGTTCTCACGACTTGATCGGCTTAAAGAGCAGCTGGATCAGTATCGACCGCTGCCTCATGCCGTTGTCCGCAACCTACATGAATCGCTGGTTTTGCAATGGACTTACCATAGCAACGCCATCGAAGGGAATACGCTCACGCTCAAGGAAACCAAGGTCGCTCTTGAAGGTATTACGGTGGGTGGAAAAACCCTGCGAGAGCACTTTGAGGTTATTAACCATCGAGAAGCGATTTGGATGGTTGAAGACTGGGTTAAGCAGCGTGAGCCTCTATCCGAATGGTTGATCAAATCGCTGCACCAGCTGGTACTCAAAAACGTCGACGATCAGAATGCCGGAGCGTATCGCCAGGTCAATGTCATGATATCAGGTGCCGAGCACCGGCCACCTGAAGCCTACAGGGTTCCTCAGGCGATGAGCGATTTTCTTCATTGGTATCATCAAGAGGCTGGCACTTTGCACCCCATTGAGCGAGCTGCCCGTTTGCATGGTGAGTTCGTCAAGGTTCACCCTTTCGTTGATGGGAATGGGCGGACATCGCGGCTTCTGATGAATTTCGAGCTGATGAAAGCAGGGTTCCCTGCCGCTCTGATCAAGGTAGAGCAGCGGTTGGCTTACTACGAAGCACTGGATACTGCCCATTGCACCGGCAACTACGATCTTTTTGTCGACTTGCTTTGTGACAGCGTGGAAAACAGCTTTGAGCCTTACTGGTGGGCGCTGGGCATTAATAGACAGCCGGACAGCAAATGAGGTTTTGATGATAGTATCAAACAAGGTTTTGAGGTTATCCGCTTTTGGTGCCTTGATGATTTCATCATTGTCTGTCCATGCTGACGTTGCCATCGCAACCTGGAACATTAACCACTTGGGCTGGAACAACGACAAGGACTTAGCGATTTTAGGTGAGATAGGTAACAGTTTCGATTTGCTCGCAGTGCAAGAGGTCATGAGCGAAGATGGCGCTGAAAATTTGCATCTGTCGTTGGAGCAAGCATCAGGTGAACCTTGGGGATACGTGATGAGTCACCTGATCGGGCGCAGTAGCTATAAAGAGGCGTATGCGTTCTTCTGGCGAGAATCAGAGGTGTCAGCATCGGGTGGGGACGCTGTGTTTTTCGACGGTGCGGACGTCTTTGCACGGGAGCCGTATTCAGCGCTGTTTACTGATCGAGATACCAGTGAGACATTTGCCATTGCCAACGTGCATATTCTATATGGCGATAGTGTTCGTGACCGGCTGCCTGAGATTGAGGGGTTGGCTGATTACTGGCAGTGGTTAGGTGAAGAAGCCTATCCTGGTGTGCCTCGCATACTGGCAGGGGACTTCAACCTCGACAGCGAGCACCTTGGCTTTGACACGCTTGAACTTTTGGGTGTTGAAGCGGCATACGAGGATGGCAGAGGCACAACGATCAGCACGACAGAGGACAGGTATCCGAATCACTACGATCACATGTTCCTGCAGGAAGGCACGTCTTTGTCAGTAACCGACCAAGGTATTCTGAGATTCCCTGAGCGCTGGGGAATCAATCATGAAGTTGCCCGTGATGCGATCTCTGATCATGTGCCTGTATGGATTGCCTTGAACGGCGCGTCTTTGCGCTTACCCGATGATGCGACAGTCGTGGCATCTTCCAAGACAAATACCTGCATTGATATCAATTCAGCGCCAGCGGATGAATTAAACGATCTGCCCCATGTCGGCGAGAGCAGGGCAACAGCGATTGTTGATGGTCGGCCTTGGTCGTCACTTGATACGCTTGTTGCCGTCAGTGGCTTGAGCGATGGCCGCGTAGAGGACATTTCTTCTTCAGGGTTGGCCTGCGATCTCTAAAGGATATATGGAAAGGATAAAAGGACAAAAGGGAAGAAGGAGGCTCAAAAATATCTATTTCAGACAGTTGTTTAGCGATCAAAGCTGTCCACTCCGTACATAGAAACCTGTTCACTCCATACATAGAAACCTGTCCGAGTCGTACATAGAAACCTGTCTGCTCCGTACATAGAAAGGGGGCTCTGGCCTTACTGCCCTGGGCAATCCGTACAGAGCGTACATAGAAAACCTGTTCACTGCGTACATAGAAACGTGTACAGACCGTACATACAAAACCCTGAAATACCTCAAACCCGTCCAGAGCGTACATAGAATGGCAGCTTTTTTTCACTGGGTTATCCCCAAAATCTGTGGATAACTCAGAAGATTTACAGATCGTACATAGAAACGTGTACAGATCGTACATAGAACCCGATGGTTTGCTCTGGAGGCTCCAATCAGAAAGAGGCTATGTCCACGCGAGAGGCTTCACGCTGCAGAATGTGTACAGATCGTACATAGAATATACAGGTGTTCTCACGTTAGAAACCTGTACAGAGGGTACATAGAAGCAGGGTGCGACAAAAAAAGTGCAGAATGTGTACAGAGCGTACATAGAAGGAGCGGCTTCGCTTCGCTACACTCAGTTCCATAAAGCCGTACTCACCGAATCAGAGAAAGGACATGGCACAGCATCCTCGCACGGACTGGGAGAAGGTCACTAGCGACCTGCGCAGATCAAAAACAAGCAAAGCCGATCAATCGGACTCACCGCCGACGAACCTGTCACTCGATCTTGATTCGATCATGCCGGAAAGTGGGCAGGCTGAAGACGTTGCCAATGTACCGGCACTCAAGCTGGCCGAGCCGGATGTTCTGCCTGACGCAGCACTGACGCCTGAAGGGCAGTCTCTTCGTGATTTCCAGTCGACGCTGACAAACACGCCGGAAGAACGCGCCAATGCGTCCAACCTGATGCAGTTTTGGGAGCGCATACCCCGTTACAATTGCAGCGATATCCAAGGGATCAATAACAGCCCTGACGCGAAGGAAATGGGGATCGTCAACTATTCGTTTGAAGACAGCGGCGAGCATTACACCCTTGAGATGACACCGGCACAAATTCGGACAGAAGCCAACGGCGTTCAGCAGACCATCTTTTGCTACCCCGATAATACCGATGAGCTTGTGGAGCTGGCGCTGGTCAAGCTGGCAATGAATAACGGCGATATCCTTCAACCGGCGGACATATCCCATAAACCTGCGAAGGGCAATGCCGCATTGCCGAGTTACGGGGTGCATTTCACGATTAACCAGCTGATGCAACAGCTCAAGCATTGGGGGAGGGGGCGTAGCTACCCAGCCCTGATGCGTTCTTTGGAAGTATTGAACAAGTGCAATCTGTCTGTTCGCTCGACCTCGAAAGGGGGAATCAATGCGCGAGGGGCGATTCTGCCTGAGCTTGTGTCATTTGAGCAGAATGGGTTTGATGCTCATGATCGAAACGGTTTCTGGACGGCAAGGTTTCACCCCATTATCAGCCTGGGTATTCATGCGGGCCTGTATCAGCAGTACAACGTGTTTCGTGTTGCACAAGTCAAAACGCATGTCGGTCATGCCATCATCAAGTTGTTGTTGCTCAACGGCCGTAACATCTCTGAGCAGACACCTTACTCGCTCAAACTGTCGTCCTTACAGGAGACGACAGGGCTTCTGAATTACAAGAGCCCGTATCATGCGCGCCGCAAGTTCCGTGAGCATATACAAAGGATCGAGGCAGAGGGGCTGCTTTCGCACGTTGAGTTTGTCGAGAAGAAGCGAGGCAAGCGCGTCATTGATGTGGAAGCGCGTATGTTTGCTTCAGCGTCTCTAGTCCGAGAGATGAAGGCGTCACACAAGCGCTCGAATATCATCGGTGAGCGTCGTTACGTTCGAGCCGCCATCCAGAAAACGAAGGGTTAAGGAGTAGCCGTGATGCAAGATGAGCCGAACCTGGTCGATAGCCCGCTCAATGAAACAGTGGAAGCGGAAGGCCATGCATTCACGGTGAGCATCTACCGTTTGGAAGCAGAGACAACCTGGACTCTGGAAGTGGTTAATGAGGCAGGTACATCTTTTGTGTGGGACAAGACGTTTGAGACTGACGCTCAAGCGCTAAGTGAAGCAAAGCAGAGCCTCAAGGATGAAGGCGTAGAGGCTTTTTTGGGTTGAAGGTAAGTGCCTAACCGAAAGTTTTCGTGCATAATGTATGTAGG
>NZ_JABUZE010000030.1:0-3776 GCF_014897805.1 Halomonas sp. 3F2F | reverse complement strand
GCGCCCTCCTTTGAGAACGTCGACGAGTTGTTGCTTCACTATGCGTGGTGGCCGCGTCTCTCGATCGCGCTGCTAGCTGGGGGCGGTTTGGGGTTGGCGGGTGTACTGATGCAACAAGTACTGCGCAACCCGCTGGCCTCGCCCACCACCCTAGGGGTGGCATCGGGCGCTAACCTGGCGTTGATGACCGCTACCTTACTGGCGCCGGGGCTGCTTGTCGCCGGGCGTGAATGGGTCGCCTTGTTGGGTGGTGCGCTGGCGGTTGGGTTAGTTTTCCTGCTCTCGTGGCGGCGCGGGTTGGCGCCGATCGTGGTGGTGCTGGCGGGCTTGGTGGTTAATCTGTACTTAGGGGCGCTTTCTACAGCGCTGCTGCTGTTTAACCACGAGGCGCTTTCGGGGCTGCTTATTTGGGGCGCGGGTTCGCTGGCGCAAAACGGGTGGGATGGCGTTGCGGTTCTCTGGCCACGGCTGGCGATTAGCTGTGTCGCCGCCTGGTTTTTGCTGCGCCCTTTGGCGGTGCTTGAGCTTGACGACGCCAGTGCCAAGAGCCTCGGCGTCTCGCTGACCTATCTGCGCTTTGCGGGGATGGGGCTGGCGGTATTTATTACCGGTAGCATTGTCAGCGTGGTGGGTATCATCGGTTTTATCGGCTTGGCAGCGCCCAATATTGTGCGTATGGCCGGTGCGCGGCGCTTAGGGCCACGTCTGCTTTGGTCGACGTTACTAGGGGCTGTGTTGTTGGTCACCACGGATCTACTGCTGCAACATTTCGGTGGCATGGTGGCGGCCTTTATTCCCACTGGAGCGATTACCGGTGCCCTGGGGGCGCCGCTATTAATGTGGTTGATTCCACGTTTGAAACTGCAGGGCGATCAACCACCGAAAGGGGCGGGCGTTTTTGCCCATCGCCATCCTGCGCCTTCCCGTTTAGCAACGGGTTTACTCCTCGCGCTACTGGGCGCCACATTACTTGGCTTGCTGGTGGGACAGGGTGTTGATGGCTGGTACTTACTGTCGCCGGATAACTGGAACGTGATGCAGTGGCGCATGCCGCGGGTAATGGCGGCAGCGGCGAGTGGGCTAATGCTGGCAATTGCCGGAACGATTCTGCAGCGTCTTTCCGCCAATCCCATGGCTAGCCCCGAGGTATTGGGTATCAGCGGTGGCTGTGCCATTGCACTGATTCTGGGGATTTTCCTATTACCTGCGCCCACCAATATGATGCTGATTGGCGTGGGTACCCTGGGGGCTTTTGCAACGCTGCTGGTACTGGTGGGTATCAACCGCAAGAGCGGCTATCTGCCCGAGCGTTTGCTGCTCACCGGGGTGGCCGTCAGCGCTCTGTTTGATGCGGTGCGTAGCGTGATGCTGGCGGGTGGCGACCCACGTGGCCAGCAGGTGATCGCCTGGCTGGCGGGCTCTACTTATTACGTGGATGTCACCAATGCGGTTGTCGTCGGCGGCATTGCCGCCGTTCTGGCACTGGTCACACTGCCCTTTACCCGTTGGCTGGATATCTTGCCGTTAGGCGCACCGACGGCCAAGGCGCTTGGGGTAACCCTCAACCGCGCCCGTTTGGCATTGCTGTTACTGGTGGCGCTACTAACCGCCTGCGCCACCTTGGTGGTGGGGCCGCTGTCGTTTATTGGCCTGCTGGCACCGCATATGGCGCGTTTGGTTGGCTTCTCTCGGGCAGGGCAACATCTGCTGGGGGCGGCGTTGATCGGCATGCTATTAATGGTGATGGCAGACTGGGTAGGTCGTCAGATTATTTTCCCGTACGAGATACCAGCAGGTTTGGTCGCCTCCCTGATTGGTGGTGCTTACTTTATGTGGGGGTTGCGGCGGCTATGAGCGAAGCGGCGAGCGTGCTACCGGTAGCGACGAATCCAGCAGACGCTTTGTTGGCGCTCTATCGCCAGCCGCCGTTGGATAACTTAAAGGCACCTGCGTTTGGTCAGCCTGATGAGACGACATTGGCAGCTACTGAACTGCTGAATCATGAAGTGCTCTTCGCCCAGCTGTCGCGTTACTGCCGGTACCACGGTGACGATGCTGATTTTCTGGCCGCCGCTTCGATATGGTCGAAATTCCATTTCAGCAGTGTCTCTATTCCGACGCTGGTGGCGAACCTGCTATTGGGTTACGACCTGCCAGTCGGCGGAGGTGAGCTGCGGCTGGCGTTGGGTGATCACGGTCAGACGTCGCGCATCTGGCTGCCGCATGGTGGCGTGCCGTTGGCCTCAAAAGCGCTCCAGGCACGCTTTAGCAGCCTATTCGATGACCACTGTGCGCCGCTTATCGAAGCGTTGGCCGTGGTCTCTGGACTTTCTGCCAAAGTGTTCTGGAGCAATCTTGGTCACTATGTGGAGTTCGTGGGCAAGACCTGCTCACGGCATCCAGACTTCACTGGCGCGGGTGAGCCGCTGCTAGATTATCTCGCCACTAAGACGCTACCCGATGGGCGTCGCAACCCGCTCTATCAACCTGTGCGTTATCTGGAACTGGGCGGTGAAACCCCTGCTCGAGTGCGGCGGCTGTGCTGCATCAAATATCGGCTGCCCGGCGAGCCGCTGTGCGGCGGTTGCCCGCTGAAACCCGAGAATAAACCGGCCAAACGCCAACGCTAGCTTTCAAATATCGGCTAATTTTTCGAAGTACCAGGAGGCCCTGTTCATGGAGCTGTTCAAGATTGTATGGCGTGATTACCGCTGGCCCTTTATGGCGGTGGTAATGCTTAGTTTGGTCAGCGCCGGCCTGGGCATCGGAGTTATTGCGTTTATCAATGAACGAATGTTGGGTACCTTCGCTGACCCTTGGCGAATCCTGCCGGAATTCCTGGGTCTGGTGGCGTTGCTGCTGGCGATTACTCTGGCCTCGCAATTAGCCTTGACCACCTTGGGGCACCACTTTGTCTATCGGCTGCGGGGGCAGTTGATCAAACGCATCTTGGATACCGATATCGAGCGTATTGAGCAGATTGGCAGCGCACGTTTATTGGCCAGCTTATCCAGCGATGTGCGTTATATCACCGTGGCCTTTGTGCGCTTGCCGGAGCTGGTGCAGGGTGGGGTACTGACGGTGGGTGTCACGGTTTATCTAGGTTGGCTTTCGCCAACTATGCTGATGGTGACGGCGCTGTGGGTGATTTTTACTATTCTGGTAGGCATGCGCTTGGTGGCGAAAGTGTATCGGCATATGGCCAAGCTACGGGATTCAGAAGACCGCCTTTACGCGGACTATCAGTCGGTGATTGAGGGGCGTAAGGAACTGGCACTCAATCGCGACCGAGCCGAGTGGTTGTACCGTGATGTTTACACACCTAACGCTGAAGCGTATCGGCACCATATTATTCGCGGTGATACCTACCATCTTAGCGCGGTCAACTGGTTCAATATCATGATGCTGGGGGCCATCGGCGTGGTGTTTTTCCTGGCCAACGGCCTGGGCTGGGCATCAGCGCAAGTGGCCACCACCTTCTCGCTCACGCTTTTATTTCTACGCGCGCCGCTGATTCAAGCCATTGGTGCCTTTCCGCCGCTGATCAACGCGCGGGTGGCCTTCGAGAAAATCAGCGCGCTGGATCTAGCGGAGCACCGTGACTCCTTCGATGGCGGCACGCAGCACCATAACTGGCAGGAGGTAGTGCTAGAACAGGCTACCTATCGTTACCCCGCTGAAGAAGCGCGGTCAGGCTTTGCCATCGGGCCTATTGACCTGACCTTAAAGCGTGGCGAGGTAGTGTTTCTGATCGGCGGCAATGGCAGTGGCAAATC
>NZ_JABUZE010000028.1:0-41770 GCF_014897805.1 Halomonas sp. 3F2F | reverse complement strand
AGCCTCGCTTTATACACCATAACTTATGCGGATTCACTTAGTATAGCCTTGGCTAACAGTGTTTATATTGGCTGATTTTCTTAGCTTTTATATATTTTATGATAGTTGATTCAATGTTTTTAAATAGTGTGAGGCTAAAAGTGGATGTTAAAAAGAGTGGTGAGTTTGTTAGCTTAGTTTCATAAGTAATGAGTGTTGAGGAAGAACGCGCGGTAATCAGAGTGGTATTGCCAGCATCGGCTCATCATAGCGACAATACACTCAGAATTAAGCTGGCTGCGAGGCAGCAGCGATGCCGCGTAGTTGGGTAACATCAGCACGTGGCGGCGCGCCAAACATGCGGCTATATTCGCGGCTGAAGTGGGAAGGGCTTTCATAACCCACCCGGTAGCTGGCCGTGGCCGCTTCTAACCCTTCTGCCAGCATCAACCGTCGGGCTTCGTGTAGGCGTAGCTTCTTCTGGTATTGCAGGGGCGACATGCGTGTGACTTGTCGGAAGCTATGGTAAAGCGTCGATTCGCTCATGTTGGCGGCAGCTGCCAACTCGCTGATCTTGAACGGTTGCGTGTAGCGTTCTTTAAGAGCGCAGATGACCTTGGCAATCCGGTTGGCTTGGGAGTCAGAGGCGGCAAATCGGCGCATGTGAGGCCCCATTGCACCCATGAGTGCCCGGTAGACTAGCTCGCGCCTAGCTAGGGGCGAAAGTATCTGAATATCTTCCGGTGAGTCGAGCAGGCTTAACAGTCGATAGAGCGCACCCAGCATAGGTGTATCCATGGGCGCCGATTTTAATCCACAGTCTGTCTCGGGGCAGATAGTATCATTTCCCGCGGGCGGTGCTTTGTCACCCAGTTCCAGTATCAGTCCTGCTACCTCTTGTGGATCCACCGAGACTTTTACTGCTAGGTAGGGGGTTTCAGGGGTGGCATGATCAATCCGGCCTACTATCGGTAGGTGAACGGCGCTCCCAATGCAGCTAGGCCCGGTGTAGACGATCTCCTTGTCACCCAGTAGCACCGTCTTGCTGCCCTGAATGACAAAGCACAGGCACGGCTCGTATACGGCGCAGTGAAAGGTGGTGGGGGCGTCAGCACGTATCAGTTGCACCTCGGGAATCGCCGTATTCTGAAGCTCCTCCAAGGGCGTCCAACGACGGATGAGCTTGCTTAATTGCTGCGGCAGGCCGTCACTGAAATAGGTGGTCTGCTCAGGCACGGTATCGGTCAATGGCTCTCCTCCCTAACAGCCTGCAGTATATGTCTTTGCCGCGAGCATAGAAGGCTTTTTCAGTTGTTTTTGCAGGATCGGGCAAGCACTGGGTAGAAATCGGCAATCCGTGCCGCGTGTCAGAAAACGGTCATTATGCTAAAAAACCGAAACAGCGCGATGATCCAAATACCTCGCCAAGTGAAGCCTTTCACTCCTCACGACAGAAATAGGCAATCTTACCGCAGGAACCCGATACCTCCATTGCCCTTAAAGACCCTACCGTAGAGAGCTTCTGATTAGGAGCTAGCAACCCCCTGTCAGCCTCCTTGATAAAAAATCGACCGTTGACCTATTGACCTCAACTTAACTTGAGGTTGCAAAGTGGATGTCGAATCTGACGCTACCCAACCGACTAGTTAAACGCTAACCACCAATGCGGTACGCAATTATATAACCAACGCTGATATCGGTTTCCGATAGTCACTGGAGCAAGTAATCATGGGAAGTTTGGATCAAAGTGCTCGCTCAACGAGTTGCCGGGGAATCATCCCGCTGCTACTGGTAATGGCTTTACTTACCGGCTGCGAGGCCAAGAGCGAGGAGGCAGCAGCTTCGCCACCACCGCCGCCAGAGGTAGAGGTGGTGAGTATGGTTTCCCAACCGGTAGTGTTGAGTGAAACCTTCACCGGGCGAGTAGAAGCGGCGGAAACGGTGGAACTAAGACCTCGCGTCAGCGGCTATATCCAGGAGGTGGCGTTCGAGGAGGGAGAGCTTGTGGAGCAGGGGGATCTACTGTTCCTGATTGATCCGCGCCCATACCAAGCCCGTGTTAGTGCCGCCCAGGCGGATCTAGCCCAGGCCAGGAGCCAGCAAGCTCAAGCGGGCAGTGAAGCTGAGCGTGCTCGGGTCTTGCTGGGGCGTCAGGCGATTTCACAGGAGGTGCACGACCAGCGTCAATCGGCCCTGAGTACTTCTCGTGCCATGGTCAATGCTGCTGAGGCAGCGCTGCAGACCGCCGAGCTTAACCTTGAGTACACCCGCATTACAGCGCCGGTCAGTGGTCGTGCCGGTCGGGCAATGGTGACCCGAGGCAATTTGGCTAACGCTGACCAAAGCCTGTTGACGACTCTCGTGACCATCGACCCGATTCATGTCTACTTCGAAGCGGACGAACAGGCCGCTTTTGCCAGCCAAGCCCTGCTAACTGATGAAGAGAGCAGCCTGAAGATTGAGTTGGGCGGCGATCCGCAGCGTCAATACAGTGGCACGCTGGACTTTATTGATAACCGTTTAAACCCCAGCACGGGAACACTGCAGTTCCGGGCTCGGTTGGCCAACCCTGATGGCCGTATCCGGCCGGGAGAGTTTGCCCGGGTTGAAATGCCGATAGCGAGCTTGGAACAGGCGCTGCTGGTGGAACGTAAGGCAATTTTGACCGACCAAGATCGTCGCTATGTCTATGTCGTTGATGGTGACAATCGGGCAGAGCGTCGCCAAGTAGCGACCGGTCGTCAGATGGGGGAGCAGATGGTGATCACCGAAGGACTTAGCCCCGGTGATCGAATTATCGTCAACGGTGTGCAAAAAGTGTTCTTCCCTGGAATGGAAGTGAACCCGCAAGGCGCCGTTGCCGCCTCGACTGTCGATGCCCCACCCACCACCCTTGCTGCTAGGGAAGAGTAAACCGCCATGAATTTCTCCCGTTTCTTTGTCGACCGACCGATCTTTGCGGCGGTGCTGTCGATTATCATCCTGGCGATCGGACTGATCTCTATCCCCAACCTGCCGATCAGCGAGTACCCGGATGTGGTACCACCCTCGGTGGTGGTGCGCACGGTCTATCCGGGTGCCAACCCGAAGGAGATCGCCGAGACGGTGGCGACGCCTTTGGAGGAAGCCATCAATGGTGTCGAGGACTTGATGTACTTCAAGTCCGTCGCAGGCTCTGACGGCGTACTGCAGATGACCGTCACCTTTCGCCCTGGTACTGATGCGGAGGAGGCCGCTGTCAGGGTGCAGAACCGGGTAAGTCAAGCCGAGGCGCGCTTGCCGGAAGCCGTGCGCCGCCAGGGCGTGACCACCCAGAAGCAGTCGCCCACTTTCCTGATGGTCGTTCACCTGACCTCGCCCGGGGGCGAATACGACACTCTCTATCTGCGCAACTACGTGCGGCTGCATGTCAGAGATCGTCTGGCCCGGCTCGAAGGGGTAGGGGACGCCCAGATATTTGGTGGTGGTGACTACGCCATGCGTGCCTGGCTCGATCCCGAGCGGGTAGCGGCGCGTGGTCTCACCGCTAGCGATGTAGTGGCTGCCATGCGCGAGCAAAATGTTCAGGTATCCGCCGGGCAGTTGGGCGCTGAGCCCATCGGAGAGAGTGATTTTCTGACCCTGATCAACGCCCGTGGGCGCTTGGAGACGGCGGAGGAGTTTGGCGACATCGTGCTGAAACGCGGTGACAGTGGCGACATTCTAAGGTTGTCGGATGTGGCCCGACTGGAGATGGGCGCTGGGGACTACACTCTGCGTTCGCAGCTTGATGGCAATGATGCGGTCGCCATTGGTATTTTCCAGGCGCCGGGTGCCAATGCGCTGGCTATCCGCGAACAGGTGGTGGCCACCATGGATGAGTTGGCCACGCAGTTCCCTACCGGTGTTGAGTATGAGGCGGTCTACGACACCACTATCTTTGTTAGCGATTCGATCAAGGCAGTCGTCAAAACCCTGCTGGAAGCCGTGCTGCTGGTGGTACTGGTCGTTACTCTATTTCTGCAAACCTGGCGCGCCTCCATCATTCCTCTATTGGCGGTGCCAGTATCGGTGATCGGCACCTTTGGGGCGCTCTATCTGTTGGGGTACTCGATCAACACGCTGACCCTATTCGGGCTGGTGTTGGCCATCGGCATTGTGGTCGACGACGCCATCGTGGTGGTGGAGAACGTCGAGCGCAACATCGGTGAAGGTCTCAATCCCCAGGCCGCGGCCCATCAGGCGATGAAAGAGGTCTCTGGCCCAATCGTTGCTATCGGCTTGGTGCTGTGTGCGGTGTTTATACCGATGGCCTTTCTTTCCGGGGTGACCGGGCAGTTTTACCGCCAGTTTGCGGTAACGATTGCCATCTCTACTGTTATCTCCACGATTAACTCTTTAACCCTGTCGCCCGCTTTGGCGGCGATGCTGCTCAAACCCCACGACGCGCCTAAGGATCGACTCACCCGGCTAATCGATTGGCTATTCGGCTGGATTTTTCGGCCCTTCAATCGCTTCTTCAACGCCAGCGCAGAAAAGTACCAGGGCGGCGTGGCGCGTTCCCTAAAACGGCGTGGCGCGGTATTCATGGTTTACGCTCTATTACTCACCGGAACGGGATTGATGTTCAAGGTGGTGCCACCCGGCTTTATTCCGGTGCAGGACAAGCTGTACCTGATTGCCGGCGTTATTTTGCCGGAAGGGGCATCCCTGGAGAGAACCGACCAAATGCTCCAAGAAGTGGTAGATATTGCCATGGAGACCGAAGGTGTTGAGCACGCTATTGCCTTTCCTGGCCTCAACGCGCTGCAGTTCACGAACACTTCCAATACAGGGGGTGGTGTTTCTCACTCTTAGCCCCTTTGGCGAGCGTAGCCTCACCGCCGCAGAGATTAACGCCAGGATTAATCAGGGCATAGGGGGCCTGAAAGAGGGCTTTGCGTTTGCGTTTATGCCACCCCCCATTCTGGGGCTTGGCAATGGGTCGGGCTACCAGATGTTCATCGAGGATCGCGGCAACCTGGGTTACGGAGCGCTGCAGGGAGCGGTTAATCAGCTCCAGGGCGCTATCGCCCAAACGCCAGGGATGGGCTTCCCGATTAGCAGCTACCAATCGAATGTGCCGCAGTTAGATGCCGAGGTCGATCGGCTGAGGGCTAAAGCCCAAGGAGTGCCATTAACCGAGCTATTCGACACTCTGCAGATCTATCTGGGGTCTACCTATGTGAATGATTTCAATCGCTTTGGCCGAACTTGGCAGGTGATTGCCCAAGCGGACGCTCCTTACCGGACCAGCGTGGAAGATATTGCCCGCCTGCGTACCCGCAATGACCAGGGCGAAATGGTGCCTATTGGTACCATGGTCAACATCACACAAACCTTCGGGCCAGACCCGGTGTTGCGCTACAACGGCTATCCGGCGGCGGACTTAGCCGGGGAGGCTGACCCTAGGTTGCTCTCTTCTGCTCAGGCAATGGATGCGATCAACGCCTTGGCAATGGAGGTGCTGCCGCCGGGCATGGCGTTCGAATGGACCGACCTAAGTTACCAGCAGTCCACCCAGGGAAACGCTGCGCTGGTGGTCTTTCCACTGTCGATTCTGTTGGTATTTTTGGTGCTGGCGGCTCTCTACGAAAGCTGGACGTTACCCTTAGCGGTGATCCTGATTGTCCCCATGTGCATGCTTTCGGCACTCATTGGCGTCTGGTTTGGTGATGGCGACAACAATATTTTCGTACAGGTAGGATTGGTGGTGCTAATTGGCTTGGCGTGTAAGAACGCTATTCTGATTGTGGAGTTCGCCCGCGAGCTGGAACTGCAGGGCAAAAGCGTGGTGGACGCGGCCCTAGAAGCCTGCCGACTGCGACTGCGCCCCATTATTATGACCTCGATCACGTTCACCGCCGCCGTGCTACCGTTGGTCATTGCCACCGGGGCGGGCGCCGAGGTGCGGGCAGCGCTGGGTACGGCGGTGTTTGCTGGCATGGTTGGGGTCACCCTGTTTGGGCTTTTCCTCACGCCGGTATTCTATGTGACACTGCGTAAACTCTCTGGCTCTCGCCCGCTTGTCAGCCATCACAACGCCACTCTGGTCGTTGAGTCATGATGCCAAAGAAGGGGGGCTAGAAGGAGAGCCCTCCTGAATGACTCGTCGCCATTCTGGTCAAGAGGGTTTAGTGCAGTAGAGTAATCCAACACGCCACTTTGGCTTGGCCAAAGTGGCGTGTTGGAGACGTTTAGCGAGATGATGTTTGGGCCTTTACTTTGCTAGTGGGCGTTATGTTTGTGTTGTTGGTACAGCCACCACACATCGAAGCCAAATGAGTAGCTGAGCGAGGCCAACGCACTCAGAGCAAGCAGGCTTGCAGCAAGAGGAGAAGTGAGTGGCGTTAACGCCAGCAGCAAGGCAACGACCTGCCACACGCACACTGCTTTACGCCGGAAACTTTCGAATAACGGTGCTTTTAGCCACGCAAATGGCCAGCTAGCGGCGATAAATAAATAACGCATGCCGCCAATCAGTAGTATCCAAGCGCCTAGATGTTCGCTCTGCAATAAGCCGATGCAGAGTATCAGGATTAATACTGCATCCAGCTCCATATCAAAGCGCGCGCCAAACGTGGTGTGGGTTTTAGTGCGCCTGGCAATCCAGCCATCCACACCGTCCAGTAATAGCGCGATGACGGCCACCGCTAGCCATAGCCAAATTGCGTTAGTAAAGGCATTCGCTGCCAGTGCCCCTGCCACGATGGCGACGAGTACGCCGCGCCCAAGCGTTACCCGGTTTGCCCAACCGAGCGGGCCATGGGGCCAAAAACTTACCACCAGTGCGCCCATCACGACGTAGAAGCCAGCTGCCAACCACCAGTTTGCAGCGCTAGCGACTAATCCCGGCAGCATCGATCCTAAGCCTGCGAGTAATAGGCTGGCCAGGGCTATCTCAGCCAAGGTGTAAATACGCTTGGGCAAAGAGACACTGGAGGTGTTGGAAAGAGAGGGCATGCTTACTCGCAAAGCGGCTGACTGGCCCGCGGTAGAATTAAAGTGTGCAAACTATTTCTTATGTACCATTCTTGTATAAGAAGGTAAGGTTGTCCATGATGTGAATATAGTTGTTTCAAATCATCTTCGCGCTGACAGGGGTTAAGCAGCCAGGGCTTAAGCAGCCGCTTCGCTTTCTAGGCTACGCTGTATGGAGGGATGAAGCGCTTAAACCATAAGGAAATGTCATGTTGCCGCCTGATACCGCTACGGCTTTTTGGGTGACCCACCCTACCCATGGTGAGCTCAAGCAGGAGCCACTAGCATCACCCGACGACAATGAGGTACGGGTTCGTGCCCTTTATAGTGGCGTAAGCCGTGGCACTGAGTCGCTCGTGTTTAACGCACGGGTGCCGCAAAGTGAATATTCGCGCATGCGCGCTCCCTTCCAAGCGGGTGAGTTTCCTACGCCCGTGAAATACGGCTACTGCAACATTGGTTATGTGGAGCAGGGGCCAGATCATTTATTGAATAAAGCCGTTTTTTGCCTTTTTCCGCACCAGGACTACTACGTCGTGCCTGTCGACGCTGTTTTAGCGCTTCCCGATGACGTACCTGCTTACCGTGCTGTGCTAACCGCCAATATGGAAACTGCCATTAACGGCGTGTGGGATGCTAACCCCATGCTTGGCGAGCGCGTGTGTGTGGTGGGCGCTGGCGTTGTCGGTGCACTGGTGGCGTATCTGTGTGCGCAAATTCCAGGTGTAGAAGTGTGCCTGGTCGACATTAATCCCGAGCGAGAAGCGTTGGCAACGCATTTGGGGATTCCCTTCTGTACACCAGAACAGGCACCCAGCGACCAAGATTGCGTGATCCATGCTAGTGGTCAGCCGGATGGTCTGAGGCTGGCCATGAGCTTGCTGGGCAACGAAGGCCGGGTGATTGAAATGAGCTGGTTTGGCGAAGGCGATGTGTCGCTACCACTCGGTGGTGCTTTTCACTCCCAGCGTTTAACGCTTCGCGCCAGCCAAGTTGGACAACTGCCTGCCAAGTTGCAGCCGCGTTGGAATTATCGCCGCCGTTTAGCGCTCGCTTTACGCTTACTCCCCGACCCTCGGTTGGATGCACTGATCAGTGGTGAGAGCGATTTTGCTGATTTTCCAACGCTGGCGCCTGCTCTGTTTGGGCCTGATAGCACAGCGCTTTGCCATCGAATTCGTTATCCATTGCCCGCTTAGGCGATGTGGCTTATTTAACACGTCAGGAGTGTCTATGTACCGTTTATGCGTTCGTGACCATTTCATGATTGCCCATAGTTTTAATGGGGAAATATTCGGCCCTGCCCAACGCACCCACGGCGCCACCTATGTCGTGGACGTAGTATTCCAGCGCCCTGAACTTGATCAGGATGGTCTAGTGATTGATATCGGTTTGGCTAGTGAGACGGTTAAAGAGGTGCTGGCGGATTACAACTATCGCAACCTTGATGAGGTAAGCGAGTTTAGTGGTAAAAACACCACCACGGAATTTATGGCCAAGGTGATTTTTGACCAGCTGGCGGCTGCCATTAAAGCAGGAAAAATGGGCGCCACCGCTCAGGGGCTGACGCATATGGAGATCAAACTGCATGAATCTCATGTGGCGTGGGCAAGCTATGAAGGAGCGCTATGAGTCAGCCATTGACCTTGATAGTGGCTGGCGATCCAGACCAGCGTACCGGCGGGTATATTTACGACGCCCATATTGTTGCTGCGCTGCGCAAGCGTGGGCTGGCTATCAATGTGGTGGGGTTGGCAGGGCGTTTTCCTGATGCCGATGATGAGGCGGCTCAAGCGCTAGCCAGTACGCTTTCTGCATTACAGGATCGTTCGCGAGTGATTATTGATGGCCTAGCCATGGGGACATTGCCCGATGTGGTGGCTGATCACGCTGAGCGCCTTGATATCACTGCGTTACTGCATCATCCGTTAGGTGACGAGCAGGGCTTGAATGAGCTGGATCAGCAGCGTTTTCACCGTAGTGAATTACGTGGTCTGGCGCATGTGCATAGAGTGATTGTGACCAGTCGCTTTACTGAACGCCGTGTAACAGCGCTGGCAAAGCAATACGCGCTGCCATTTGGTGCCCCTATCAGCGTGGTGGAACCTGGCGTTGAACGTGCTCCGGCCAGCCCCGCGGCGCAACCCAACGAACCTATCCGCCTGCTATGCGTGGCAACGCTGACCCCGCGTAAAGGGCAGGATATTTTGGTTCAAGCCTTGGCGGGTGTTGAGCGTGACCTCTGGCGATGCGACTGCTTTGGCGGTGCTCGTGATGCTGTGTTTACGGATCGCGTTCAAACATTGATCGACAACCATCAACTTGGTGATTGGATAACGCTTCACGGCGAATGTGATGCAGCGACCCTGGAAGCTGCTTATCAAAATGCCCATGCACTGGTGTTACCTTCTTGGTACGAAGGCTACGGCATGGTGGTAACTGAAGCGCTAGCCCATGGATTACCCGTTATCACCACCACTGGCGGTGCGCTGCAGGATACCTTACCCAAAGGGGCTGGCATCAGCGTAGCACCGGGGGATGTTCAGGCGCTGTCGAGGGCGCTGGCGGCTTTCTGCCACGATGAGGCATTACGTACTGAACTACGTGCAGGTGCTGCCGCTGCACGTGACCGCTTGGGCGACTGGCAGACTGCAGGAAAAGCGTTTGCCCAGGCGTTGCAGCAACCTTCGACATTGTCGGTGGGAAGCCAATTTAGCGCGGATTGGCTATCGCTGCGTGAAAGCGTCGATGTCAGTTCGCGCAGCCAAGCGTTGGTGGAGGCGTTAGCGAGCTGGTTATCAGAAAGTCAGCAGAGAGCAGAAGCTTCGTCGCCAATAACACTAGCGGATTTAGGCTGTGGACGCGGCAGCAATAGCCAGTTTCTTGCACCTCGCTTGCAGCATGCCCAGCGCTGGATGCTGATTGATCATGATCCGGCCTTACTGAATGAAGCCTACTCGCGAACTAGCCAATTGAACACCGGTAAAGGTGAGCCGCTGCAGGTCGAAACCCACTGCGTCTCCCTAAAACAGCTTGATCACCCAGCTCTTACGCACTGTGACGTAGTGACGGCATCTGCGCTGATTGACTTGGTATCTCAAGAGTGGATTGATGCCTTGGCTGCACAGTGTGCTAAACACCGGCAAGCGCTGCTTATCGCTCTAAGCATTACCGGCGAATGGTACTTTACCAATGCCCAGCAGCAACCTCTGAACGACCTTGACGACCGCTGGATCAGTGAGCTGTTCAACGCACACCAGCGTCGCGATAAGGGCTTAGGCGGTGCATTAGGCGGCGCTGCTCACAGCGCGCTAGCTATCGCGATGGCTGGCCACGGTTATCGTGTTAACGAGGCTGAAACACCATGGCGCTTGGCGGCGGGCGAGCCAGCGCAGCACCCCTTAATGGGCGCGTTGATTGAAGGATGGGCGAGCGCTGCTAGCGAACAGGCTCCTGAGGCGGCGTCACGGATTGCTCTTTGGCGTGATCAGCGCCTGGGTCAGGTAGCCAACGGCGAGATCGGTATTTGGGTAGGCCACCGCGACTTGCTGGCGCTGGCAGCGGATGAGGGCTAATCCCATGCGACGCTGGCGCTGGCTGAGACCCCCGTGGGTGCAAAAAGGGCTAGTGAGCTTAGGGCTGCTGGTTGCTGTTGCCCTGTGGGTAGAGCCAGACGCGGTGATGGCCGAAGTGCAGCGTTTTGCGCCGGGTTGGATGGCTCTGGCGCTGTTGATCAGCGTGCTGCAAGTGATGCTGAGCGCGTGGCGCTGGCAGTTGACGGCAGGCTTAATCGACGTGCCGTTGCGCTACCGCTATGCACTGCGGGAGTACTACTTAGCATTATTGGTTAACCAACTCCTACCCGGCGGCGTGTTGGGTGATGCAGGCCGTGCCCATCGCCATGCCCGTCAGTCCTCCTCAAAGGGAAGTGCTTGGCGTGCGGTGGTGATTGAGCGTGCCTCTGGGCAATTGGCGATTGCACTTTACACACTAATCGCCCTGTTCACGTCACCACTCTGGCTAACAACACTGGGTTTTAGTGGCTTGATGGTAGTAGTAGGCGTAGTGGGCAGCGTGATGGTGGCCGGTGTGACGCTGATGATCTGGTTGCGGCGTTCGGCGGTAACGCTACCCGCTTGGTGCGCTGCATTAGGGCAGGATATGCGTCGCGGGCTACTGCAGCGCGACGTATGGCCACGGCAACTGATCTCTTCTCTTGCTATCGTGCTTAGCTATGGCCTGGTAATGGTCTGCGCGGCTCGTGCGATTGGCGTGGAATTAGCGGCACTCGATATTTTGGCGCTGGCACCCGTGTTACTGCTCTCGATGCTGGTGCCCCTTTCGATTGCTGGATGGGGAGTGCGGGAAGGCGCTGCCGCAGGCATTTGGATGTTTGTGGGCTTGCCTTCGGCGCAAGGCGTGGCGATATCACTGGCGTATGGTGTGTTAGTGCTGATGGCTAGCCTGCCAGGCATTTGGGCAGCGCTAGCTTCACGGACACAAGCTACACCATCCAGTTCTCCGCCATCCAGTTCCCCGCCGTCTGGTACGCCGTCAGGCAGTGCGCCCGCTCAGCACTACGTCGAACAGCGTGTCATCCCCGCAGCGGAAAGAGCGCATCGTCGGGCGCAACGCACTTTCAAGGGTGTCGATGGGCGTCATCTGCAGCCCGGGTCTGCCCGAACCGATCAGCAGCGGCGCAACCAGCAAATGCAAGCGGTCGACCGCGTTCGCTTCAATGAATTGCGAAACAGTGACGCCGCCGCCTTCTACCAGTACCCGCGTAAGACCACGCTCCGCCAGCAGGGCAATAACGTCGCTAGGGTGGAACTGACCGTTGGCATCCAGCGGCAGCACGCAGTGTTCGGCGGCCGTTGGCGCCACCGTTGCCTCTGGCCCGGTGAGGTGCAGCGTGGGGGCGGTAGACGAACTAAACAGCGCCACATCAACGGGCACGCGTCCTCGTGGGTCAATCACCACTCGGGTAGGGTGCTTCCCCGTTACATGGCGCACGGTGAGTTGAGGGTTATCAGCACTCGCCGTACCCGCGCCAACCACTACGGCATCTGCCAGCGCCCGCAGGCGGTGCAGATGCACCAAACTTTCAACGCCATTGATGTAGTGGGAGTGACCGCTTTCCGTAGCGATGCGCCCATCCAGGCTTTGTCCCAGTTGAGCAACCACCCAGCTCGAATGACGCACCAGTGGCAGCAAACACGTCATCAGCTCCTGCGCGGCGCTTGTGACTGCGCAGGAAGAGTGCCAACCGTCATGGGTATCAAGCGTCATAGTGGCGTCACTTTTGATGCCCTGTTGAGTATCCAGCAACCATGCCCACGCTTGGTCGATATCGATCGTTACGTCATTGGTACTCGGCATGGTATCTCCACTCAAAAAACAGCAACTCATCATGCGGGGCCATGCTGCCCGACGCAAGCAAACGTTGTCCGCCCCAACCGGCAACTTGGAGGCCTACATGTATCACATTGAACGCGCTATTTTCGATATTCGCCGTGGATTGCCCGTGGTAATTAATACCGGAGAGCAACGTCTGTTGGTACAGGCTCTTGAAGGCAGTGTTTCGGTCGATTCACTGGCGAAACTCTCCGGCTCTCGGCCAGCGTTGGTGTTAACGCGTCATCGCTTGCAGGCAATGGGCATGTCGCTTAAGGCGGATGCGGCCTGTTTACCGCTCACCGAGCAAATCAGTGAGCGTGATTTACATCACCTTGCGGTGTCCAATGAAGCATCGAAGACTCATTCGCTGTTAAGCGGCCTGAAGCCTGCTGGCGTGGGGGAGAGAGGCGCTGTGGCACTTATGCGGCGTGCGCTATTGATACCGGCGGCGCTGTGCGCAGAGGTCAGTGCGGCATCAGCCGAGCATATTGCTCAGCAGTTATCAAAAGGCGAACTGTTAGAAGTTAATGCTCGCGATGCAGAGACGTGTTTAGCCGGTGCGCCGGGGATGCTAAAACGTGTCAGCGAAGCGCGTATTCCTCTTGAAGACGCGCCTGAGAGCCGCTTTGTGCTGTTCCGTGAACCGGATGGTTTGCGTGAACACGTGGCCGTGGTAATTGGTGATTTGGCAGCCAATCATGGGGCGATTCCTTTGCGGATGCACTCGGCCTGTCTCACCGGCGATCTGTTCGGCAGCTTGCGCTGTGACTGTGGTGAACAGTTGCGTAATGCGGTGGCCGATATTCAAGCGTTGGGTGGCGGCGTGCTGCTTTATTTAGCACAAGAGGGGCGGGGAATTGGCTTAGCTAATAAACTGCGCGCCTACACCTTGCAAGATGGGGGTTTAGACACCGTCGATGCTGACCAGGTGCTAGGGTTTGGCGACGATGAGCGCCAATACGCCGTCGCGGTGGACATGCTCAATGCGCTAGAGATCGATAAAGTTCAGCTGCTGACTAACAACCCGTTAAAAATGGCAGCACTGCGTGAAGGGGGGATTGAGATCGTCTCACGTCAGGCGCTTTACGGCAGCGTGACTGATCACAATCACCGCTACTTAAGCGCCAAGGCTAACCGGGCAGGGCATTTCTTAGACGAAGTGCTTGAAGGTCGTGGGCGTTAGTTTGACGTTTTACGTGTGACAAGCGGTGGCAGGTGGGCGGTTTCGGCCACCGCCTGCGCCAACTGAGAGGCGTAGTGCCTGACTAGCCGCTCACCCAATGCTGCATGAGCACCCGTTGCATCACCGGCAACGCCGAACCTGCTCAGGTCCTCGGCAAGCCAGGCAAACGCGGCGCTACCTTCTGGGCTGACCAGGGCGTCACCTTTAGGCATTGCCGGTGGGGTAGGTTGGTAGTTATCGAGCTGCACAAGCTCCGGTGCTAAATGCAGCATGATGGCGGTTTCCAACAATCCGCCATGCAATCCATAGCGCAGCTCATCGGCGTTGATAGCGCCTTCCAGCGGCGGTAGCCGCGTGTAGGTGGCTTTCACCACGCGCATTTCAAACTGCTTGCGTAGTGTCAGCGCGGCGAGGTCCATCACGGCTTTATTGCCGCCGTGGCTATTAATCAGCACCAGCTTTTTGATCCCCGTACGCGCAATGCTTGCGCCATAGGCTTCTAATGTGGCGATGGCGAGTGGCGCGGGTAGGCTAAGTGTTCCAGCAAAACTGGCGTGTTCGTCGCTCGCACCGACGGCAATTGCTGGCAGACACAGCACGTCGAGTGCTGGGTCAATCATGCCTAACATGGCGGCTTGTAACCCTTCACCAATGATCAGGTCGGTGCCCAGCGGCAGGTGAGTACCGTGCTGCTCAATGGCCCCCAGGGTGATTACTGCGATTGGGTCACCTTCGGCAATCGTGGCGAGTTGGGGAGCGGTGAGGGTTTGCCAGTGATAAATCATGTAGGTTCTCTTGTTTTAAAGGCTATGTTTCAAAAACTATGTTTCAAAAGCTATGTGTCTAAAAGCTATGTCTTAAAAGCTATGTCTTAAAAGCTATGTCTTAAAAGCTGTTTTTTAAAGCCCGTGTTTTAAGAGCCGTGTTTGGAAAGCGTTTGTTGAAGAGTTATGCGGATGCGTTTAACAGCGGATGGTCGGCACGGCAGGCGTATAGATCCCCGGAGGCTAAGCCGTCAACGCCATCGTTGAGCCACTGGGTAATGTTTTCAGGGGATTGCCAAGTTGCCCAGCGAAAGTGGCGCTGCTCACCGGCAATTGCATTGAAGCGGTAGTCGCCAAGACGGGACAGCTGTTCAACGCAGGCATGGCTGACCTCTAACATGCCCGCAACAAACTCTATCGAAAGCGCTGCCACTGGGTGGTTAAGCCCCATCAATACTTCTGCTTCAAACCCTTCAACATCAATTTTTATAAAGCTTGGTTCGCCGTAAGTGGCGATCAGTTGATCCAGTGTGGTGACTTCCACGCTTAACTGCTGTTCCCATTGCACGTGCTGAAAGCCGGGGTTTCGTTCGCCCACCTGATGTCGCCATTCGGTCGCTAGGGTAGATAGGGTCGGGTTGCTAACACTGATAGCGATATCCGCATAGCCGGGTTGCGGTCCAGCGGCCAGTGGTAAGAGCGTAATGTTCGGTCGATTGAGTATCCGTTTAAACCAGTTGGCCAGTGCTGGCTGTGGCTCTAGTGCTACTACCTTAGCACCTAGCGCCTGGAAGGCGGCACTACGGTCGCCTAAGTGAGCGCCAATATCAAAAGCGATATCGCCCGGTTGAATAAACGGACGATATAACTGTTTCAGACCCCTTTGCCTTCCTGGCCGCCAGTAAATAAACAGTGAACGCGCCATACCGCTGGCACTGCGCAGCCGATGAGAAAAAGCAGAAGGCATTAGTAAGGCTCCTTAACAGGTGGCGCATGCTCGGTTGCTGTTTGAACGTGATGGCGAAACGACTGGCAGGGCATATCGCCAGGCTGTTCCTGTGGAAACGCTAGAGAAAGTGTTAGCGACGAGCGGGCTAAGGTGGCATTGGATTGATGGCTACGGCTTTCTAACGCGACAAAGTCCTCCAAAAGCGGTGGTTGTTGTGCTGAACTAGGTGTTTGCAGTAAGCCGAACTTGCGGCTAACGAGGCCTCCCCAGGTGGCACTGCTGGAGTATTTCACCAGCGGAGCAGCTCCAATCAGCCCCAGCCATGCGGGGGTTAACCAGCCGAACGCCGAGGGTGAAAAAAGCATCATCGTGCCTGCCCAGGCAATACCACACAGCGTCATCCACCCGGTGTGGTGCCATGTCTCTCGCCAACTTAGCGAGCGCTCCCCCCGATGTTGGGTTTGCCAGTCGATAGCTCGGCCAATCAACACGTTGATGATAAATAAGCTATGCCACGCCATCATCAGTGGCGCAATCAAAGCAGCAAACACAATTTCCAATAACGTGCTGGTGACAAGCTTGAGTCGCCCGCCATACGCATGGGGACATTGCCAGAACGTTAGTAATAGCCCCAACAGCTTGGGCGCAATCAGCATACCCAGCGTTACACTTAACAGCCCTAGAGAGAGGGCTTCAGGCAACGGCGGGTTTGAGGTGGTCTCAATGGCTTGATAGCCCACCATCAGGCTAGTGCAGAGTAGAAGCCCAAGCCAAACAAGCGAAGAAAGGTAGGCAAACGCGCCGAATAAAAAGTGTAGCCGACTAATTAGGTGAAACCCTGCGCCGGTGAGTAAGCGTAAGTGCTGCAGGTTGCCCTGTAGCCAGCGGCGGTCACGCTTGGCAAAGTCGAGCATGTTGCTCGGCATGGCTTCAAAGCTGTTATGTGACGCGCTAGCGTAAGGGTTATGGCGAGATACGGCAGTGGTCGCAGAGGTATCGAGCAGCACCTGCCAGCCACCTCGTTTCAGGAGAGCCGCTTCGACGAAATCGTGGCTTAATAGCTCTCCTCCCAGCGGAGGCTTACCTGGAAGAATAGGTAACCCTGCATGGGCCATAAAGGCCCGTGTGCGAATAATCGCATTATGGCCCCAGTAATTTGCCGCATCGCCCTGCCAGAAACTTTGGCCCGCTGCCAACATCGGGCTGTAAAGTGATGAAGCTAGCTGGGTAAAACGACCAAATAGCGTGCGTTGGCCAACGGGAATAGGCACCGTTTGAATAAGTCCTACGCTGGGTTGGCGCTGCATCCGATGGACTAAATGCAGTAGCGTAGCGCCACTCATTAGGCTGTCGGCATCGAGCACCACTAAATAGTCATAGCGGCGGCCCCAGCGGCGACAAAATTCGGCGATGTTGCCTGCTTTGCGGCCGTCATTATTAGAGCGCCGCCGATAATAAACGGTTATTTGTCCGGCAAGGCGCTGTTGCAAGGCAGCCACATGAGCTGCTTCGATGTTTGCCATGGCCATGTCTTGGGTGTCGCTTAATACAAACACTTCAAAGTGTTTATTGATAGCACTGGGTGTTCCTGCCCCGTACGCTTCTGCTTGCTGGAGAAGTGAACGACACGTTGCTTCTAGCCCTGCAATGGTCGGGATGGGAGGCTCTGCATAAATAGGCATTACTAGCGCGGTGCGGCTGACTAACAGGCTAGCATTAGGATTTTTAATAGTTTGGCGACGTAAACTGAGCGGATCTCGGCGTAGCGCACAAAGCACAAAGCCACATAGTGCCCCCCAGAAAGCCAGCGCTATCCAAGTAAACGTTAATGCAAATAGGACCAACATGGTGAGCTGCCAGCCAATGGCAAAATTGGCAACGACCTGTGCCATCGCGATACAGCCACCGGTACTAGTTGCTAACACTGTGCAGGCAAGAAGGGCTCGGCGACCGTTAAGCCAAGGCATTGAAGGCCGCAACGCGTGGAGATCAGACATCGGGATACCACACGTAATTCCAGGTTTCAGTAATCGGCTCTCCTTCGACCATCAGCCGTAGCCGGATATCGCTGGTTTTGCTGCTGGGGGGTAATCGGAAAGTGGCCCGTTGGCCGTTGTTGGGCAGTGTTTTGACTTGAGGTAGTAATACCTCGCCATTGAGTACACTGATGTCCAGCTCGATTGGCTCGCTTGATGTCAGATCATCCAGTTTGCCGCCCTGGAAGTCGACGATGAATTGGCGCTGATCAGCAGACGGGGAGTCGGCTTCGCCTGGAACCGCTGCGCTGCCATGGCGGGTACGCACAACCTTACCCAGTGAGTTAGCCTCGGGCTGTTCGTTGAGCGTAAAGGTTCGATAGTGAAAGTGGCGAGACTCGCCAGCAGTTAGCGGCTCTTCAGCGACCCAATAAGCCACTATATTGTCGTGAGTCTCATCTGGCGTGGGGATTTCGACGAGTTCTACATGCCCTGGTCCCCAGTCAGCAAGGGGTTCGACCCATTGGCTAGGGCGACGATGGTAGCGGGCTTCAAGGTCTAGGTAGCGGCTAAAATCCCGCTCTCGCTGCATTAGACCAAACCCAGCAGGGGAGTCGTCCATAAACGCTGATACGCGAACCGATGAGGGGTTTTGCAACGGCCGCCAAATCCACTCGTCGGACCCCGTGTGGATTAGCAAACCATCAGAATCATGTACCTGAGGACGAAAGTCATCAGCTCGTTGGGTGCTGGCCTCCCCAAAGGTGAACATGCTGGTGAGCGGCGCAACCCCTAGCTTTGCTATATCGGAACGTGCAAACAGCGTTGCTTCTACATCTGCTTCGGTGCTCTCACCCGGCGTTAACGTAATGCGGTAGGCTCCGCTTAGCGATGGGCTATCCATAAGTGCCAGAAGCGTAACGCTGTCAGCGTTTTCATTCGGCTTATAGAGCCAGAATTCGCGAAATTCGGGAAACTCTTCACCACTGGCTAATGCGGTATCAATGGCTAGACCGCGGGTAGAAAGACCATAGGCTTGGTCGCGGCCTACTAGACGGAAGTAGCTTGCGCCAAGAAAAACAGCAAATTCATCGGCATAATCATCACTATTGATAGGATAGTGCAGCCTAAAACCGGCATGACCGCTGCCCGTTAAATCATTCTCTAACAAACGGTTGGCATCACCATCGTACTGAAAGTCATCGGCCGAGAACGAGAGTGGTTCAACGTCACCATTGTCGATCACATTAATCGTGACGGGTGTTTGAAATATAAATCCGCTATGAAATAGCTGCATACTGAAAGGGCTTTCATCGCGCCAGTAGGCTCGCTCGGGATTGAAACGGATTTGTCGATACAGGTCGTAATCTAACGACGTGAGAGCGCTGGTAAGCGTCTCATGCGGGGGCTGGTAAGGCGCATCGGCTAAAGTTTTAGCACGTTCAATAACGTAGTCAAAAACATCATCATCGTTAGCAGGCGCAGAAAAGGCGATCAGGCAGTTAAGCGACAACATCCATTTTGCTGCAGTACGAACACTCATGGGCGAGTTCCTTTCGATTGCATGCCAGCGTGGTAACCATAAAATCAGTATATGAAATATTTCAACAAAAGTTATACCATTTGTGTTGTTGGTACATGATTTTTATGGTCATGTGTAAGCTTTAAATTCCATTAAGCGGGTAATATCTAGGTGATTACTATGCTGTTGAAGCGCTGATGATTCGTCTTCTACTCACGTGTGTAACGCTCAACCTTCTGCTGGTATTGCCGCTTTGGTGGCGTTTCGGTGAGATTGGCTCTCCTCTAGTTGCTTGGGAGGCATGGCTTATAGCCCCCGTAATGCTGCTTATTCGACCTGGTAGCTTACGTCGCTGGTTGGCTATTTTGTTGGTAGGCTGGCTGGCGTTAGTATCGGCGGCCAACCTGGGTGATGCCGCGACACACACCGCGTTTGGGCGTTCACTTAACCTCTATCTAGACGTGCCCTTGGTGCGCTCTATCTACCATTTGCTAGTAGGTAATGTAGGTCAACTCGCCGCAACTTGCCTGATGTTGCTGGGCGGTGCGGCTCTGCTAGCGAGTTTATGGGTGATGCTGCGATTGCTGTTGCCCGCTCAACCGTTATTGGTGAGGAGTATTTCAGGTGCTCTAGCCATCTTCGTGGTGATCACTGCCGCCGGCTTCGCGCTTGCCGAGGCTAACGGCAAGCGATTGGTCGCTAAATCAACGCTGCCTGCCGTTAACACCACGCGTTTCCAGTGGGAACAGGTGGTGGAGACGCACCGGGCGAGAGTGGCGTTTAGCGAACAGCTGCAGGCGTCACCATTAGCGCCTAAACCATTACCCGGTTTGTTAGGGCGCAACGTCTTATTAACGTTTATTGAATCTTATGGTGTATCGGCCATTAATGATGCTCGTTACAGCAGTGTCGTACTGCCCACGCTAGAGGGCATACAGCAACGTTTGGGGCAGCGTGGTCTACACGCTGTTTCGGGGTTGCTAGAATCGCCTATTCGGGGAGGTCAGTCTTGGCTTGCCCATGCCACGGCACTAAGCGGTCGCTGGATTGATAATCAGCTATGGTATCGGCTGATGCTGGAAAGCGATCATTCAACGCTGATTAATGATTTTAGTAGCACTGGGCAGCGGACGCTCAGTGTTATGCCAGCCATTACGTTGGCTTGGCCAGAAGGGCTGGCCTACGGGTTTGATGAGATTGCAGCAGCGAAAGATATACCCTATGCCGGGCCTGCGCTGAATTGGGTTACGATGCCCGATCAGTTCACGCTGGATTACACCCAGCGACATTTATTAGGTGAGGTGCCGGTATTCGCGCAACTCGCACTTATCTCCAGCCATGCGCCATGGACACCCATTTTGCCCGTTTTCGAAGACTGGTCGATGATCGGCGATGGGCGTATTTTCGCCCCTTGGGAGGAGGCCGGCGATCCGCCAGAGGTGCTTTGGCAGGATATTGAGCGCATCCGTGACCATTACGCGTGGTCAATAGACTACTCTGTAAAGGTCACAGGGCGCTGGGCCGAGCGAGTGGTTGATGACAATACGCTATTGATTGTACTGGGAGATCATCAAGCGGCACCGCTGATTACCGGCGACAACGCCAGTGCAGCGGTGCCTGTGCATGTGATTAGCGGTGACCCCCGGCTCTTAGCACCTTTTAAGGCACGTGGTTTTATTGATGGCATGCTGCCGTCACTGGAAAGCCCTGAAGGAGCCGCGAAAATGAGCCAGCTGCGTCATTGGTTACAGCAAGACTTCGGCACGCCAGCATTAACCTCTTCTTGGTCAACGACAGGGGCGACACCATGATCCAGCCCGTCATTCTTAGCGGTGGTTGTATAGGGGCTTGCTTAGTTGTTACCAGAGCCAACTGCCAGGACGCGCTGGCGGTTCTCCCTTGCGCACTGCGAGCCAGCCAATAATACAGCGCACACCAAGCCACACGGCTAATAGTGGCCATAGTAAGGTGCCTACTAACATCAAGCTAAGGGTAAAGGTGACGAAAAAATAGAGGCAGCCTATCCAAAAAGTCCGGATCAAATAGCGGTAGTGCGCTTGCAGCCACGGCGCGGCCTCTTTGTGATACACGTAAGCGATTATAACGCCAATCAACAGCGTAACATTGGCTGTTACTAGGCCCGCTAAATAGAGTGCGTAAATGATTTGTGGTGGGCGCGCTTCCTCATTGGGAATATAACGCTGGGTCATAGATTACCTCGTTACCCTTCAATAAAGCCGAAATTCTTTGGCGTTTGCCAGCCCTTGCTGTTGCTCTATTACTTTGCGATAGCGTTTGTATTCCCATTGATACTGCGTTGGATCAAGTGCAATTGACGCTTCTACGCTAGCGTTAACACCGCTGGCTGAGACTACATCATCGGCGCTGTAAACCTGCTCATCGGCGTCAAGGAAATGAATTTCAAATCCCTTGCCAGGCACCCGTAAGGCAACGCCAGTGACGACTCTTGCCTGAGTGCGGGCGACCAGTTTCGGTAGCAACGTTGCCGTATAGGCATCGCGCCCATAAAAAGGGGCGAATACACCGCTGCCCCAGTTCGGTTCTTGATCCGGCAAGATGCCAATAGCTTCGCTACGCTTAAGCGCTTTGAGAAGGGCAGCAACGCCTCTAGCGTTGGTGGGTACCAAGCTGGCTCCCATGCGCTCGCGGCCATGGCGAATAATGGGCTCAAGGTCGGCAATTTTGGGTGGCTCGTACATGGCGGTAAAAGGGAAGTGGCTGGAGAGCCAAAAATTAAGCACCTCCCAGTTACCAAAGTGTGGAGCAAGTACAATGACGCCGCGGCCTTCGGCACGTGCGCTGTCCAGCTTATCTCGGCCATGAACCGACAAAATGCTGGCTGCTACTTTTTCGGGCGCAGCCATCCACGCATGGCCAAGTTCCAGCATTGTCGCCGCCGAGTGGCGCAGGCTTTGTATGGCAAGGGCTTTGCGCTGGCTGGCAGTGGCTTCTGGGTTAACCACTGCCAGATTGATTTCCGTCACCTGGCGCTCTCGTTTGCTAAAGCGATAGACCAGCGGGCCTAACCGCACGGCGATACGCCATAGCGCGCCAAGTGGCCAGCGCGCCAGGAGCTTCCAAAGGGCTATGATGGCACGTGCTTGGAAACGTGATTTTTTAGACGGTGACTGCTCTGTCATAAGTTACAGGAACCAGCTATCAACGTTAGTTGGCGCACGCTTCTCCTGCAGACCCTTAAAGCCTTTCACACAGCGAACAATAAACCATACGGCCAGTGCCAGTAGCATGGGGATGCCAATCAGAATAAACGTTAGCAACGTGGCGATGCTGCCGTAGAGCAGCCCAATCCAAAACGTACGGATCTGGTAACGGTAGTGCTCATCTAGCCATTCAGGGCCTTTACCACGATAGACATAGGCGATAACGATACCGACCAACGAGGTGAACCCTACCAAAAAGCTTGCCAAATAAAGCGCGTAAATCACCATCGCCATGGTGGTATCCGGCTGTTCTGAGGAGGTACTGTCGTTGATTACTTCACCTTCTCTGTCGTTAATTACTTCACCTTCTAAAGGTGCTTTGTTGGCATCGTCGTGCATAACCGATCCTTTTTGCTATTCGCCATGAAACGTCCCTGAAGACGTCGCTTAAGCACGCTATGATAGCGCGGCTGGCGCGGCTTATCATTAGCGGGCAGCAGGTCGGCAAATTTCCAGCAAATTACCGTCTGGGTCGCGTAAGTAAATCGACTCAATTGGACCATTAGCGCCTTGGCGAGCAACCGGGCCAAGCTCTACGTCAATCGCCAGCGCATCCAAATGCTGTTTGAACTCATCCAGCGGCAGTTGGCAGCGCAGGCATAAGTCCAGGCTGCCTGGGGTTGGGGTGGCAGAAACAGGCGCAATATCAGTATCGGTTTGATGCAAACGCAGTGCCGTGTCGCCTAGCATAAGATCTACCCGCTGTGCGTCTCGGTAGCGCACGTCTAACCCCAGCACACGAGAATAAAAATCCACGGCGCGACCCATATCAGTCACCGTAACAACAAGATGGTCAAAACCTGAGAGCATGCCACTTTCCTTAAAACAAACGTAAAACATGAGAATACGATGATGCGACGCTGTCCGCTATGCAATACGCCTGAACCGGCGCTTTATCACCAAGACCGTCGCCGCGATTACTACCAGTGTGCCACGTGCGCTTTGGTGTTTGTGCCTGCCGAGCAGCATTTAGATTCGCATCAAGAAAAGGCAGAGTACGACCAGCATCAGAATTCGCCGCATGATACGGGATATCGGCATTTTTTGGGGCGTTTATTTGCCCCGTTAGTGGCGAAGCTACCACAAGATGCCCATGGGCTGGACTTTGGCTGTGGCCCGGGGCCTACGCTGTCAGTGATGTTTGAAGAGGCAGGGTTCGCGATGGCGGTTTACGATATTTTTTACGCCCCAGACGTTGAGGTACTCAACCGCCAGTATGACTTTATTACCGCCACCGAGGTGTTAGAGCACCTTGCGAGGCCCGGCGAAGAGCTTAGTCAACTGGTCGAGAAAATAGTCCCCGGGGGCTATCTTGGGGTCATGACAAAGCGTGTCAGTACCCCAGCAGCATTTGCCCGCTGGCACTATATAAACGACCCGACGCATGTGAGCTTTTTCAGCGAAGCGACGTTTTGTTGGATAGCCGAACGTTGGGGCATGGTGGTGGAGTTTCCCGCAGCGGATGTGGTGTTGCTCCGCCGCAGACCATTACCTTGATGATTCGGTGCCAGAATTGATGACTCATGCCATCTGGCCGATGGCCTTGCGAAAACGCGATAAAGAAAAAGCGAATAGAACGCTACCGATCAACAGCAGCAGTAGAAACTGCGGCCATACTACGTTTATCCCCGCACCTCGATAAAGGATTGCCTGACCCAGTTCAACGAAATGAGTGGTTGGGGCGAGCAGCATGATGTGCTGGACAATTTCCGGCATGCTTTCGCGTGGCGTCGTACCCCCAGATAGCAGTTGCAGGGGCAGCAGTACCAGCACCATTAGCATGCCAAATTGTGGCATGTTGCGTGCAAGGGTGGCGAGAAAGATGCCCATAGAGGTGGTCGCGAAGAGGTGGAGCGCTGCCCCCACAGCGAACAGTGTCACCGAGCCTGCAATTGGTACCTGTAAAGCCCAGCTAACAACTAAATAGAGCGAAAGCAGTGCGGAGACCAGAACCACCAGGCCCATTGACCAGATCTTGGCCAGCATAATTTCCGTCGGGGTGACTGGCATTGCCAGTAGATGCTCAATGGTGCCGTGCTCTCGTTCGCGTATCAATGCCGCGCCAGTCAGAATGATAGAGAGCATGGTAATGTTATCGATGATGGACATCAGCGATCCAAACCAAGCTTTTTCGAGCCCAGGATTGAAGCGCGCTCGCAGCACTAGGTCGACGGGTGGAGCGCTAGAGCTGCGGTAACGTTGAGTAAACGCGTTGATCTCGTCCATAACGATCTGCTGAATATAGCCATTGCCAGTAAATGCTTGGCTCATGCGTGTGGCATCAATATTGAGTTGAATCTGAGGGGCGTGACCAGCCAGTACGTTGCGCTGAAAGTCGGGTGGTATATTGAGGACGAAAGTGTACTGGCCTGCATCTAGCCCAGGGTCAATCTCATGAAGTGAGATCTTGTCTGGGGTAGCGAATTGAGGGGGATAGAACGCCGTGATGATACGAGATGACAGCGGCGAGTTATCTTCATCAACGATGGCGATGGGAGCCATGTGGAGACTTTCGGGCAACGCGGTCGCCTTGGTGTAGACCGAGATACTGCACACGTAGGCGATTAGAATTAGCATAATCGGGTCGCGGATCAGGCTCCATAGTTCCTTGACGCCCAGTCGGTAGATAGTCAGGACACTATGCATCTCAGCGCTCCTGATTTTTTAGCAGGAAAATAGATAGCCCCATGATCGTTGGTACCGCGATCAACAGTGGTATGAACAGGGCATAGAGGTCGCTAAGCCCCAGTGCTTTGCTGAACACACCGCGCGTGATGGTTAACATATGAGACGTGGGGTAGATGGTGCCAATGAAACGTCCCGCGCCGTCTAGTGAGCTGACCGGGTCGATCATTCCTGAGAATTGCACAGCGGGAATTAACGTGCCGATGATGGCGAAGAACATCGCTGCGATTTGGCTGCGCGTCAACGTCGAAGCGAGCAATCCCATGCCCGTTGCGATAATGCTGTAGATCACTACTGCTAACAGCAGCGTCAGGAAGCTGCCTTTGATGGGCACATCAAATAGCGTGACCGCGAGTAATGCCATTAGCAGAAAATTGATGATAGCGAGAGCGATATAAGGCAACTGCTTGCCGACTAGGAATTCGCTACGGGTGACGGGTGTGACGTAGAGGTTGATGATCGACCCTAGCTCTTTTTCCCGCACGACGGCCAGCGCGGTCAGCATCGCCGGTAGCATCATTAACAGAAGCGGGATGACTGCGGGCACCATGGCTGGCAGGCTCTGAACATCCGGATTGTAGCGAAAGCGGGTTTCGACATTGGCAGCGGGGGCAGTGACATTAGTCGTGGCTTGCGCTGCTTGCTCGAGCAGCCACTGTCGATGAATACCCTGCACGTAGCCGCGTGCGGTTTCAGCACGCTGGGGCATGGCACCATCAATCCAGGCGCCGATTTCAACCGGGCTTCCTCGCTTCACATCACGGCCAAAGCCAGGAGGGATTTCAATGGCCAGGGTGAGCTTGCCACTGCGCATGCGCTTGTCCATATCTGCGTAATCAATCAATGGCGGTTGCTCGATAAAGTAGCGGGAGCCGGCAAGATTCATCGCATAGCTATTGCTCAAGGTCGTCTGGTCGCGATCAAGGATGGCATAGCTGAGATCCTCTACGTCCAGGCTGATGCCGTAGCCAATGACTAACATCAGGATGAGTGAGCCAAGCAGGGCAAGAGTGCCGCGCACCGGATCGCGACGAAGCTCCAGCGATTCTCGCCAAGTGTAGCTAAGTAGACGCTGGAGACTAAAAGCGCTGTGTTTTACATTGTTAGGCACCGTGCTGGGCGATACTTTGGCCACTGGGGTGGGCGTTGCCTCAGGCGCTTCTTGGTTCTGTTCGTCGGCGCCTGCTTCGGTTAAATAGCCGATGAACGCCTCTTCCAGAGTCGCTGCTCCACGTTTTTTCACCAGTGCCGCAGGCGTGTCGCTATCGAGCACTTGACCGGCGTGCATCATCGACATGCGATCACAGCGCTCGGCTTCATTCATGAAATGGGTAGAAATGAAAATGGTCACCCGGTCACGGCGCGCTAGCTCAATCATCAGCCGCCAGAAGTTGTCGCGGGCAACGGGATCAACCCCAGAAGTCGGCTCATCCAGGATGAGTAGTTCGGGCTTGTGGACCATCGCCACCGCCAGGGAAAGACGCTGACGGATGCCGAGTGGCAAACTTTCCGGCAGGCTGCCGCGTACCTCTTGTAGGTCGAAGCGTTTCACCATCTCATCCACGCGGGTGGCTATCTCCGCTTGAGGGACCTGGAAAAGGCGGGCGTGTAAGATTAGGTTTTGCTCAACGGTTAGTTCGCCATACAGTGAGAACGCCTGGGACATGTAGCCCACACGGCGGCGGGTGTCGATATCGCGGGTATCCACCTGTTTGCCGAACAGCCACGCCTGGCCTTCACTGGCCGGCAACAGACCGGTAAGCATCTTCATGGTGGTTGATTTGCCACAACCATTGGAGCCAAGAAAGCCGAAAATCTCGCCACGCCGGATCCGAAAGCTGACGTGGTCGACGGCGACAAAATCGCCAAAGCGCATGGTGAGGCCCTTAGCCTCAATGGCGACTTCATCGTCATCTTGTGCCAACGGCGGAATATGCACTGGTGCGTAGTCGCGTTTTTTCTCTTCCGGTAGCAGGGCGATAAAGGCAGCTTCCAGGGAGTTACTGGCAGTACGCTCTAGCAATGCCGCTGGCGTTCCGGTAGCCAGAATTTTGCCGTCGTCCATGGCCACTAGCCAGTCGAAGCGCTGGGCTTCATCCATGTAAGCGGTCGCGACCACCACGCTCATCTGTGGTCGTTGGCGACGTATACGTGCGATCAACTCCCAGAACTGGGCGCGGGCCAATGGATCGACGCCGGTGGTTGGTTCGTCGAGGATCAATAAATCGGGGTCATGGATCAGCGCGCAGCATAACCCCAGCTTCTGCTTCATACCGCCGGAAAGTTTGCCTGCTGGGCGGCCAAGGAATCTGTGCAGCCCCGTACTACGGGTTAAATCGTCGATTCGGCGACGTCGTTCGGCATGCTCATGGCCGAAGAGGCGGGCAAAGAACTGTAGGTTTTCCTCTACTGAAAGCGTCGGGTAGAGGTTCTTGCCCAACCCTTGGGGCATATAGGCAATGCGCGGGCAGATAGTGTCGCGATGACGCTTGTTGGCCATATTGCCGCCGAGCACTTCCACTTGCCCTTCTTGGATCGCGCGTGCCCCCGCAATAAGCGCTAACAGGCTGGATTTTCCAACGCCATCAGGCCCTATCAGCCCAACCATGCTGCCCGCAGGGATTTCTAGATCGATGCCCGCCAGGGCAACCTGCTTACCATAGTGCAGCTGGATGGCTGATAGTATTACTACCGCTGGCGTAGGTGATGAGGGCGGTGTTGCTATCATTGTGGTACCCGAACAGCCAACTCAGCAGGCCACTCTGCGTCGGGGTCAAGCTTAACCCAGGCTTCCCCAGGGACACCGGTTTTAACTTGCTCAAGATGACGTTGTAGAAGGTCTCGATCAATCTGTGCTTTCACTCGGAACATTAATTTTTGTCGTTCCGAAGCGGTCTCTACCGTCTTAGGCGTAAATTGTGCCGTGCTGGCGACAAACGAGATGCGTGCCGGTATGACTAGGTCAGGTGCCGCATCCAGGATGATACGTGCCTCGCTGCCCAGCGCTACACGACCTGCTTGTTCGGCAGGTAAGAAGAACGTCATGTGTACGTCGCTAAGATCGACCAGGTTCAGCACTCGCCCTCCACCTGGAAGTACCTCGCCAGGCTGGGCAATACGGAATTGTACGCGCCCTGCACGAGGCGCAACCAACTGACTGTCGGTGATGTCTGCATCGATACGCGTGATGGTGGCTTCGGCGGCAGTAACCGCAGAGCGGGCGCCGGTCACCTGGGCGCGAGCCGCTGCGATGGCCGACTGGGCGGCATCCACCTGGGCGTTAGCGGCGGCAACGGCTGCTCGTGCACTATTGACCCGAGCACGATCATCATCAAGTTCTTGTGCCGAAGCGGCTCCTTCCCGCGATAAGGTTTCCGAGCGAGCCAAGCGGCGTTGAGCCGCATCAAGTTCACTTTCACGCTGAGTCACGACGGCCTGAGCGGCAAGATGGTCGCTTTGCCGCAGAGCAACCTGTGCTTCCGCACTGAGTACGGCATTGAGTGCTTGTTGATACTGGGCTCTTGCCTCATCGCGTTGCGCCTCCAGTACCTGGATCTGCATGCGCGCCAGGGGTTGACCAACGGTGACAAATTCGCCTTCATCGACCAGGACTGCGTCAACGCGTCCAGGAAGCTTGGTAGCGATATCGATTTCAGTGGCCTCGATACGCCCATTACCGCTAGCAAAGCCTTCCCCCAGGCCTTCGTCGCGTAATTCAGTCCAGTAATAGTAGCCTCCAGCAGCAATAAGGATTACCCCAGCGGCAAGGATCAGTTTCTTAAGCGAAGAGTGCATATTGCTAGGCCCTAATGTCATTCAGCATGAGGTGGAGTAAGAGCGGAAGTGCTTGTCACAGCAGCTGATCCGCCGCCGAGAGCCGTGTATAAGGCCACTCGGGCTGACAGCAGTTGGCGGCGAACTGCTAGCCGCTGCTGCTCGGCGGAAAGCAAGTCGCGCTGTGCATCCAGGACTTCTAGGTAGGGCACCGCACCGTTTTCATAGCGCAGCATGGCTAAGCGAGCACGCTCGCGCTGTACTGCTAACATGTCATTGGCAGTTTCTACTTGTTCAGCCAGCCAGTGGTTAGCAGCCAGCGCATCGGCAACATCACGGAAGGCTTGCTGGATGACTTGCTCATATTCGACTATGGCTTGTTCGTGGCGTAACTCGGCCAGCGTCAGGTTGGCTTTTCGGCGTCCGCTATCAAAAATGGGCAGTGACAGGGTGGGGGAAAAATTCCATGCCTGGCTATCAGTTCCTAGCAGGCCGTTCAAGTCAGCACTCGCCGTGCCCAAACTACCTGTCAGCGCGATACGTGGGAAGAAAGCCGCCCGCGCAGCGCCAATATTAGCGTTAGCAGAACGCAGTAGGTGCTCGGCAGCGCGAATGTCGGGGCGGCGGGTCATTAGCTCCGATGGCAGCCCCGGCGCGAGAGGGGGCAGAACATCATCCGCTATTTTATCCCCGTCACTTGTTACCTTTTCGATAGGTGAACCAACTAATAGCGCCAAGGCGTTGGCTTGCTGAGCATGGGCTTGCTCCAACTGAGCACCTAGTGCCTTGGCCTGCTGCAGCAACATTTCAACTTGGGTGAGTTCCAGTGGTGAAGTTGCGCCTACTTCAACGCGCCGAGTAAATATCCGCAGTGACTCTTGCCGACTGTCGATGGTGCGGCGGGCTAGGTCCAAGCGCAAATCTAGTTCCTGAAGACGAAAATAGCTGTCGGCAACCTGAGCGATTAGGCTGATTTCGGTGGCACGCCGCGCTTCGTCGGTGGCTAGGTACTGCTCGAGGGCAGCCTCATTAAGGCTGCGTATTCTCCCCCAGAAATCTAGTTCCCAGCTGCTAAAGCCGACGCCCGCCTGGAACTGATTGCCAATCCGCGTACGTCCGCTAGGGCTCAGGTCAGAGGGTGTGCGTGAACGCTCACCAGCAGCTTGCACGCCAAGTGTGGGTAGCAACTCTGCATGTTGAATACCATAGGCTGCACGTGCTTGCTCAACGCGCAATAAAGCACTTCGCAAATCATAATTAGTGGTCAGTGCCTGTTCGATCAGCGCTTGTAGCCTGGTGTCGGTGAAGTAGCTGCGCCAAGCAATATCAGCACCAGCAGCCGTTGTTGGCATGCCCCCATCTGGGTAAACATCGGGCAATGTTGCTGCTGGCACCGAGTGAGGGGGGGCCAGCGAGGTGCAGCCAGACAGGCCCAGGACTAGCAGCATGATCGCTAAATATGCCACCTTGTCTTGTTGCTTAGGGGCGGACCGATATTTCATGCGAATGACCGCAGGTAAGGGAGCGAACGTATTGGGCATCTGATTGGCCATGGCAAATAGAAAGGAGACCTCTCCGTGTCAAATGAGTCGATACAGTGCGTGTGTCTCAGCCTGGAAGGCGTCAGTATGGCAATGTTTGTTCTAGCATTTGTTGATGTAGGGCAAGAGGGCTAATGACGCAGCCACCGCATTCAATATCGGCTGCTTTCTGGTGAGTTGCAAATGCGCTTCTCACTATTGCGGATTACACTGGCAATGGGTAGCGAAAAAAACTGGTGAAACCCACGGAACGAGTGTAGATTCGCCGCCCGATTCTGCGGTTGGAGTTTTCTCCGGCCATGTGTTAGCCCTGAAGGGGGCTTTTATTCTGTGAGGCAAGAAGCGATATGTCGCGGCAACTGCTAGCCATGGCGTTAGCGCCCTTATTAGGGCTATTTATTCTTGGGATTGGCAATGGCTTTCTCGCCACGCTGATCTCCGTGCGGCTAGACGCTGCGGGTGAGTCGGCAACGGTGATAGGTATTGTCTCCTCGGCTTACTTTATTGGCTTAGCACTTGGCGCGCTATTCAATGACCGGCTGCTGCTGCGCATAGGGCACATTCGTGCATACGGTAGCTTCGCCTCGTTGGTCGCTGTCACGGTGCTGTTGCAAGGGCTGTTTTTCGACCCTTGGGCATGGTTTGCGCTGCGTTTAATTGGCGGCTGGGCCACCGTGGGCGTTTACTTAGTGATTGAGAGTTGGTTGCTGACATCAGGCGAGCAAAAAGTACGTGGCCGCTTGCTAGCGATGTATATGATCTCGCTATATGCCGCGGGCGTGATTGGGCAGTTGCTATTAGGCGTCACCAGTGCCATGGGGGTGACAGCGCCCTTTATGGTGATTGGCCTATTGGCATCGTTATCGGTGTTGCCCATGGCCATGATTCCGCGGGTGTCACCCATTATGGAGCACGCTGAGCCGCTACCGCCGCACCGCTTGATTACGATGACGCCAACCGGGGTAATGGGAAGTTTAGGGTCTGGCATGGTGGTGGCTGCCGCCTACACCTTGCTGCCATTGTATTTGCAACGCATTGGTATGAGCGTCAACCAGGTGGGGCAAATGATGGCCGTCGTGATTCTTGGCGCCATGTTGCTTCAGTATCCGATTGGACGCTGGTCTGACCGTCACGACCGCCAACTCGTATTGATCGCCATCAGCACTTTCTGTGTGGTGATTTCCGCGGCCATGATATGGCTTCCGATGTCGACCCCTTTACTGGCGGCGCTGCTGTTTTTACTCGGTGGCGGTGTCTTTGCGCTTTACCCGGTGGCGGTTAGCCATGCCGCTGACCGTGCTCCGGCGGGAGCGCTGGTACGTATGAGCCAGGGCCTGCTATTGATCAACTCTATTGGGGCTACCATCAGCCCGCTAATGATTTCTCCAGTAATGACAGCGATGGGCGATGCTGGGTTGTTCTGGGCGTTTGGCTCGCTGAGCCTGTTTTTTGTTGTATTTTTCAGCTGGCGACGCAGTGTGCGGCCTGCGCCAGTTCCTGTGGCTCCCTTTACACCGACAACGCCGATGACCGCAGCAGGTGCCGAGCTAGTGGTTACTGAGGAACTGATGCAAGGCGCGCTCGAGCATGAGCACCTGGAAGACCTTTCTGATGTTGTGCCTGACGTGGATGCTGTCGAACCCATCGTTGGCCCACCCTCAGAAGATCAAACTCATATTGTTTATTACGATGATGTGGAAACTGAGGCGCGTCGATAACCCGTGCTGGGAGTGGGTGAAACGTAGCCAAAAACGCAGCTAGCGGACTGACGTTAATTCAGCAGGTGAGACCTTGGGCTAATGGTGTGATGAAAGTAGTGAAACTACTATTCGTGATAGTGTTTTTACTAATTGCTATTTATCACCGATTTTCTCTGAGGTTTCGCCATGAATTATTATGCCGCGCCGGTACGCGATTTACGTTTTGTACTCGAAGAGCTACTCGCGCACCGCTCGCTTGCACTGCCTGGCTTCGAAGAAGCCACGCCCGACTTGGTCGAGGCGGTGCTGGAAGAGGCAGCAAAGCTTGCAGGCGATGTGTGGGGGCCGCTAAATAGTGTCGGTGATCGACAAGGTGCTAAGCGCCACACCGATGGCAGTGTCACCACCTCAGAGGGTTTCGCAGCGGCCTATCAGGCGTATGTAGAAGGCGGCTGGAACGGCATTGGTGTTTCGGAAGCGTTAGGCGGACAAAACTTACCTGAGGTGGTCGCCAGCGCTGTTCAAGAAATGCTTCACGGTGCCAATATGGCCTTGGGTCTTTGCCCTATGTTGACGGCAGGCGCGATCGAAGCGCTGGCGCATCATGGTAGTGAAACGCTAAAAACGACCTATCTCCCCAAGCTCGTTGAAGGTACCTGGACAGGTACCATGAACCTGACGGAGCCTCAGGCAGGCTCCGACCTGTCTAAAGTACGTACCAAAGCCATCCCTGAAGGCGACCATTACCGCATTAGCGGCCAAAAAATCTATATCACCTGGGGCGAACACGACGCCGCCGAAAATATCATTCACCTTGTGCTGGCGCGAAAACCCGATGCGCCCGAAGGCAACAAAGGCATTTCGCTGTTCCTAGTGCCGAAGTTCCTGGTTAACGCAGACGGCTCGTTGGGCGAGCGCAACGACGTCACCTGTGCCTCTATCGAGCATAAGCTGGGCATTCATGGTTCGCCTACCTGCACCTTAAGCTTTGGCGAAAACGACGGCGCTATTGGGTATCTGGTGGGTGAAGAGGGACGTGGTCTTAACCACATGTTCACCATGATGAACGAAGCGCGCCACAAAGTGGGTATTCAAGGTATCGGGGTGGCTGAGCGTGCCTGCCAGCATGCGTTTGCTTACGCCTTGGATCGCACTCAGGGGAGAGCGCCTAAATCTCGTGGTGGTAACGAATGCTCGATCAGCGACCACTTAGATGTGCGCCGGATGCTGCTCTCAATGCGCGCCCGCACCGATGCCCTTCGTGCTCTGGCGCTTTACTGCGCTGGCCAGCTTGACCTTGCCCGACACAGTGAAAGCGACAGCGAGCGCCAAGCTGCTCAGGCGTGCGCCGATGTGCTGATCCCTATCGTCAAAAGCTTTTCGACCGACCAAGCCGTGGATATCGCCTCAATGGGTATTCAGGTACATGGCGGCATGGGTTATGTGGAAGAAACGGGTGCCGCCCAGCTGCTTCGGGATGCACGCATCGCGCCTATTTATGAAGGCACGAATGGCATCCAGGCCCTCGATTTGGCGGGGCGTAAGTTACAGCGTGATGGTGGAGCCGCGCTATCTGCGTTAATTGATGAAGTGCAAAAAACCGCTGAGACAATGCGCTCAGAGCCTAACCTTGCAGTTATGGGCAGTGCGCTGGCGGTCGGTGCCGATGATCTGCGTGCCGCCATGCAGCTTGTGCTTGAGCAAGGCAGTGACCCGCAAACTGGCCCAGATGCAGTGCAGGCTTATGCAACGCCGTTGCTCAACCTAGCTGGCCATGTGCTATGTGCTTGGCAAATGGGCAACGCCGCACTTCACGCGACCAGAGCGCTGCAAAAAGGCAGCGATGAGCCGTTTTATCGCGTCAAGTTGTCCAGCGCCAACTTTGTTATCACCCAGTGGCTGCCTGCTGGCCGCGCGCAACGCGCGGTTATCGAAGCGGGTATGCAGTGCCTGAGTGATTTCGAATTAACACCATAAACCACCGACAAGCTTAAGTGCTTTAACCACTTATTTCCGCCGGCCCATTGGGTCGGCGGCTTACGTTAAGACGCAATGAAACGATCGTTTTAAAACGTATCGTTGTGCTTAACCGCGCCAGTGCGCCTGTGCGTATTGTTGCGCTGACTCTTTTTCCCGGTTCACAACAACATTAATGACTCAAACCAAGGAGTACTTCATGCAACTTAAGCACCGCCAGCACGGCGAAGAGCAGCCATATTGGCCCTTAGGGCCGTTTAAAGTGCGGCTCCCCTTTGTCCATTATCGCTGGGAAATGGCGGAGATGATTCAAGGACTCATCATGTTTGTGGTTAGTCTGGCGATGATTCCACTTTTAGAGCAGTACCTTGGTTTACCTTATGATGTTGCCTTGGCTTATGTGGTGGTGTGCGGCGTCGGCTTTATGCTCCCTGCGCTGTTAGGCGTGCCAATGGTGCCTGGTTGGATTACGCCTGCGGTGCCGGTGGTGTTAGCCTTCCTAGGAGATTTTGAGTCAGGCCCAGAGGCTATTCAGGCGCTGTTTGCACTTCAATTCTTGGTCTTTCTGATTTTCTTAATTTTAGGCGTCACTGGGCTGGGCCGTAAGCTGGTTCACTTGGTGCCTAACTCCCTCCAGGCAGGCATTATTATTGGTGCCGGTATTGCGGCTATTACTGGTGAAATACAGCAGGGCGGGCGCTTAGCTGAGACCCCGGTGTCACTGATCGCTGGTATGTTAATTGCCATATTTATGCTTTTTTCAGTGGCCTTTAAGCGCTGGGTAGAAGAACACGCGATCATGCGCAAAATTGCCAACTACGGCATGGTGCCAGGCATGATTATTGCGATCCTGGTGGCTTGGGCGATTGGTGAGTACCCGCGCCCTACTATTGAGTGGGGGATTACCCAGCCGAACTTCACCGAGATGTGGAACTACCTACCCTTTACGGTCGGCTTTCCTGGCGCTGATGTCTTTATGCTGGCCATACCCACCGCGGTGATCGCCTACGTCATCGCGTTCGGCGATATTGTCGTCGGGCGGACGTTGATGTCCCGTGTTGACCATATTCGTAGCGATGAAAAAATCGACTACAGCACGGATCGCATCCACCACGTCACCGCTATTCGTAACGGCATGCACGCTTTCTTTGCTCCCTATCCTGGTTTGGCGGGCCCGATCTGGACGGCCGTTACGGCCACCATGGCCGAGCGTTATAAAAATGGCCGCCATGCGATGGAATCGATTTATAGCGGCGGTGGCACTTTCTGGATTACCGGCTTTATTGCGCTGTTCACCCTGCCATTGGTCAGCATGTTTCAGCCGGTGTTGCCCATTGCGCTCTCGCTTACACTGCTGCTGACTGGCTATATTTGCTTAATGGTGGGTATTGAACAGACTAAAACCACTGCTGAGCGTGGCGTTGCAGGCACGATGGCCGTCGTTCTGGCGGTATATGGTGCAGGGTGGGGGTTAGCCGCCGGAGTCGTACTGTACGTGTTAGTGCAAAAAACAAATATGTTCGGGCGTGAGCCTTCGGCTACCCAAGACGCGGAAGAGCAAGATCAGCGCTAACGATAAAGATGACCAACACCAAAACGATCAACATAAAAGGTGATTTATGAACGCATCCATTTTTGAGCAGGGCATGCCGCCCACCGTTGCTAATCATGTACCGCTCTCTCCGTTGACGTTTATTGAGCGTTCGGCGGCGGTGTATCCCGATTACCCGGCGGTGGTGCATGGCACAACACGCCGCACCTGGGCAGAAACCTGGACCCGCTGTCGCCAATTGGCGTCGGCGCTTGAAAAACGCGGCCTTCAGCCCGGCCAAACGGTAGCGGCGATGTTGCCTAACATTCCGGCGATGTTTGAAGCCCATTTTGGGGTGCCTCTAGCTGGCTGCGTGCTCAATACCTTGAATATTCGCCTGGATGCCGAAGCAATCAGCTACATGCTGGCCCATGGTGAAGCGAAAGCCGTTCTTGTTGACCCTGAATTTGCACAGGTCATCAACGAAGCCGTTGCCTTATTAGACGATAAACCGCTGATTATTGACGTTTTCGATCTAGAGTTTTTAGGCGAAACTCAAGGCATCGGTGAGGTTGAGTACGAAGCATTGCTCGCTGAAGGTGATGCTGACTATGTCTACAAACTGCCTGAAAATGAGTGGCAAGCGATTTCACTGAACTACACCTCGGGCACCACGGGCAAGCCCAAAGGGGTGGTTTACCATCACCGTGGCGCCTACCTAAACGCGGTCAGCAATATCTTAGAGTGGGCCATGCCGCATCATCCGGTCTACCTCTGGACCCTGCCGATGTTCCACTGTAACGGCTGGTGTTTCCCCTGGACAATTGCCGCCAACGCCGGTGTTAGCGTGTGCCTGCGCAAAGTTGATCCAAAGCGGATCAACGACCTGATTGTGGATGAGAAGGTCACGCACTTCAGCGGTGCGCCGATTATACTGAACGGCCTTGTCAACCTGCCTGCTGATCAGAAGCGTGAATTTGATCATCCCGTTAAAGTGACCACTGCCGGTGCCGCGCCGCCTGCATCAGTGATTGCTGGTGTAGAGAAACTCGGTATTGAAGTGACCCATGTGTATGGGTTAACCGAGGTTTATGGCCCGGTGACGGTGTGCGCTTGGCGTGAATCGTGGAATGAGTTGCCGTTGGAAGCCCGTGCCAAAATCAAGGCGCGCCAAGGGGTGCGTTACCACATGCTTGAAGCGCTTTGCGTCGCCGATCCGTTGACCCTTGAGCCCGTCGCGAAAGATGGTGAAACCATCGGTGAAATTTTGATGCGCGGCAACAACGTAATGAAGGGCTATCTGAAGAATGCCGAAGCCACTGAGAAAGCCTTAGAAGGAGGGTGGTATCACACCGGCGATCTCGCAGTTTGGCACGCGGATGGCTACATCGAAATTAAAGACCGCTCTAAAGACATTATCATTTCTGGCGGTGAGAATATCTCCACTATCGAAGTAGAAGATGCCATTTATAGCCACCCAGCGGTAGAGGAAGCCGCCGTTGTGGCCAAGCCCGATGAAAAGTGGGGCGAGACTCCATGCGCGTTTGTTAAATTAAAAATCGGTTATGGTGAAATTACCGAAGCCGACATTATTGCTCATTGTCGAGAGCACTTAGCGAACTTCAAAGTACCGAAGACCATCATTTTTAGCGAACTGCCAAAAACGTCAACGGGCAAAATTCAAAAATTTGTTTTGCGCGAAGAAGCGAAACAGAAATGATTCAGGGGATACAGAACGATGAGTGAACAACCAATCGGTGTAGTGGGAGCAGGCACCATGGGGCAGGGGATCGCTCAGGTCGTCGCTGCCAGTGGTTTTACGGTTCGTCTCTTTGATGTTGCCGATGAGCAGCTTACCCGCGCCCAAGCCAATATTGATAAAGGCCTTGGCAAGCTGGTCGCAAAAGAAAAAATGAGTGAGCCAGCTAAGCAGGAAGCGCTGGCGCGGCTTTCCACGACCACTGATCTCGAAGCATTGAGTGACTGCGGTATTATTATTGAAGCCGCACCAGAACAACCCGCGCTGAAAGAAAAGCTGTTTCGTGATCTGAGTCATTTAAGCAGCGATGCTATTCTTGCCTCTAACACTTCGTCACTCTCGCTAACGCGGTTGGCCGCTGTGTGTGAGCGACCCGAGCGGGTAGTAGGCATGCACTTTTTCAACCCCGTGCCGGTGCTCAAGTTAGTGGAAGTGATTCGTGCCGAGCAGACCTCTGACACCACCGTTGAGCGCATAGAAGCGTTGGCAAAGGCGCTGGGTAAAACAGCGGTACCGATTGGTGATTCGCCAGGCTTTGCGGTTAATCGCTTGTTGGTGCCGATGATTAACGAAGCCGCTTTTATTGTTCAAGAAGGAACCGCAACGCCAGAGGCCATCGATGAAGCGATGAAGCTTGGCGCTGCCCATCCAATGGGGCCGTTGGCGCTGGCGGATTTGATTGGCCTTGATGTTTGTCTGGCGATCATGAACGTGTTGCAGGAAGGCTTTGGTGATCCTAAATATCGCCCCTGCCCGCTGCTAAAGCGCATGGTAGATGCGGGGTATCTGGGACGTAAGAGCGGTCGCGGATTTCATATATACGAGTGAGCACGCGTAAGCGCATCAGGTCAGTCAAGCGCGACAAAAGAAGTGATTGCCTACCAACCAAGCGTTCGCTAGGGTTGGTAGGTGTTCACTTTAAATGCGTAATAACAATTAAGGAGCCTGTATGAGCGATGCAGTGATTGAAAAAGTTGATAACGACGGTGTGGTACGCCTAACGATTAATCGCCCTAAGGCATTGAATGCACTGAATAGTGATGTGCTGAGTGCCTTAGAAGCTTATCTTGTGGAGCTTGAAACGCATCCACGTTTACGCGCTGTCATCATTACCGGTGCTGGTGAAAAGTCGTTTGTTGCCGGTGCTGATATCACCGAAATGCGCGATAAAACGCCAGAAGAAGCGCGTGCTTTTGCTACCCAGGCACTGCGTACTATTAAGCGCTTAGAAACGTTGCCCGTGCCGGTGGTCGCGCTAGTGAACGGGTTTTGCCTTGGCGGCGGCTGCGAATTGGCGTTGGCCTGCGACTGGGCGGTAGCTAGCGACAACGCTGTCTTTGGCCAGCCAGAAGTGTTGCTAGGTGTGATTCCTGGCTTTGGTGGCACCCAGCGTTTGCCGCGCCGTGTTGGCCCCGCGATGGCGATTGATCTAGTAACTACTGGCCGCAAAATCGATGCTCAGGAGGCGCTGCGCATTGGGCTAGTCAACCGAGTCATGCCCCAAGCTGAGCTTGAAAGCTATGTAGAAGAGCTCACCAAGCAACTTAAAGGCAACGGCCCGCTGTCAGTACGCGGCGCGAAGCAAGCCGTTCACGATGGGTTAGATCAAGACCTTGATAGCGCTTTGGCGCTGGAAACCAGCCTGTTTGCGCTCTGTTTTGCCGGCGAAGAGCAGAAAGAGGGCATGGGCGCTTTCGTTGAGAAGCGTAAACCCAACTTCTAAGCGTTCACTCATTCAATTTTACTTCTTTAGGGGGTGGCGCTTGCGCTACCCCCGTTTTATTCTCAGGCTTACTATCTTAACTCTCTATGGAGTTGCCACGATGCAATGGGCCGCGTTTATCCTCGCCGCGCTTGGTTTTGCTTACCTACCCGGACCTGCGATGTTGTACACCGCAGCGCAAACGCTGGGGCGAGGCCGACGGGCAGGATGGTTAGCGGTTATCGGTGTGCATATCGGTTGCTACGTCCACGTTATTGCTGCCGCGCTAGGCTTGGCGCTACTGTTTGCGGCTATTCCGCCAGCTTACATTGCGATGAAGGTCATCGGTGGGCTTTACCTGCTCTGGATGGGACTGCGCCTCTGGAAGCAGGGCATCCGCTCCCATGGCGATGACGTTCCACTGGCAACCACTAAGCGCGTACTGCGTGACAGCTTTCTGGTGGAAGTGCTCAACCCTAAGACGGCGCTCTTCTTCGTAGCGTTTCTACCTCAATTTGTTCAGCCCGATAGCGCCATACCAGTGGCATGGCAACTGCTTTGGCTCGGTATCGCCACCAATGTGCTGTTCTCTTCTGCAGATGTCATGGTGGTGCTGCTGGCTAGCCCTCTGCGGGAGTGGCTACAAAAGTCCCATGGCTCCTCCAGATTGATTCAACGTATTGGCGGCGGCGTATTAATGGGATTAGGAAGCAATACCCTAGCTCAGGCGGCGCGTTAAGAGTGGCTGCTGATTCATGTCCTTTACCAGGAGCGCTGCATGTTTGACCTATATATTGCCAACAAGAATTACTCGTCTTGGTCGCTGCGCCCTTGGGTGCTAATGAAGGCGTTGAATATTCCCTTCAATGAACACGTCATGCCGTTTGAAGGCGGTGTTGGTGAGAGCAATGCCACCTTTAGGCGTTTTTCACCCTCTGGCTTGGTGCCATGCTTGGTGGATTCAGATGTCGAGGTAGCGGTATGGGACTCGTTGGCCATTGTTGAGTATCTGGCTGAAACGTACCCTGATGTGTGGCCGGAAGACAAAGCGGCACGCGCCTGGGCGCGTTGTGCCAGTGCCGAAATGCACAGTGGTTTTAGTGCACTGCGCAATGAGTGCTCAATGAATTGTGGCGTGCGTGTTGCGCTAAAAGAGCGTTCAGTAGGCCTAACCAATAATTTGGCACGACTAGACACGCTATGGCTGGAAGGCCTTGAACGCTTTGGAGGCCCCTTTCTGGCAGGGGAGCAGTTGTCTGCTGTTGATGCGTTTTACGCCCCAGTTGCGTTTCGGGTGCAGACGTTTAGTCTGCCGCTGAGCGAAGTATCACAGGCTTATGTTCAGCGTCTGATTGCACATCCGGCGATGGAAGAGTGGTACCAAGCCGCCTTGGCAGAAACCTGGCGTGAGCCGATGCATGAGCAGGACACGATTAAAAACGCCGCCTTATTAAACGATTACCGAGCGGTATAGCGCAGTGTCGCCCCTGTGTTTCGATAAATCCGCTACACTGACGCAAATTTTAGATGGATATTTCCAATGGCGTTGAGTGCTACCCCTTACAAAGTTGATGTCAACCTGACCGACCTTGATCGCAATGTCTATGAGACACTGCGTTTTACCGTGGCTCGGCACCCTTCTGAAACCGAAGACCGGATGTGCGCACGTTTAATCGCCTACCTATTGTGGTACAGCGAAGCGCTCGCTTTTGGTCGTGGCCTTTCCGATGTGGACGAACCCGCCTTGTGGGAAAAAAGCTTGGATGGCCGCGTGCTGCATTGGATAGAAGTCGGTTTGCCAGATGCCGAGCGTCTTACTTGGTGTTCACGCCGTGCGGAGCGGGTGTCACTATTAGCTTATGGGCGAGTAGATCTTTGGGAAAATAAAGTGCTACCGGCGGTGGCATCGCTCAAGAATGTGCATGTAGCAGGGCTACCGCAAGAGGCACTTGCTACTATCGCAGAGGGTCTGCCACGGTCCATTAACTGGGCAGTCATGATCAGCGACGGCTCGCTGTTCATTACCGATGAAAATGGCCAGCATGAAGTAACTCCTCAGTGGCTTCTCCGTGAGCGTTAGAAAGTTCAAAGCTAGCGAGTGGCCATGCTGTGGCGACGTTTTTTCCACGACAGGATGTCGAGATAGGCAGTGAGTTAGCGATGTAGATAGCAAGAAAGTACGCTTGCTATCTATTCGTGCCATTACATACAATCATTCATGTTTGTTAATAATTGATCGCTCTTGCTTTCCCCAATACTCAAGGATTGAGCCGTGAATAATACCTCTGCTCTAGGCAGGAAGGTGCTGCTTGTTATTTTACCGTTAAGCCTAATGCCCGCATTGGCCGCGGCTAGCGATAGCTCCCTGTCGGTAAAGTTTGCAAATGATGGCCTTGCCAGCAGCGATGACGGCCATTTTACCAGTGGTTTTGAGCTTAACTGGACCTTTACGCCGCAAGAAGCAAGTTGGGTGCAACGCCTTGCGACAGCGTTGCCCGATAGCCTTATCGGCCAAGCGGATAGGGCGTCTTACCGTTTGATTCACCAGATTTATACGCCGAACAATATCGAGCGCCGCGCGTTGATCGAGGATGATCGCCCTTATGCAGGTCTTGTCTACGGCGGAGTGTCGCTCTATGAAGACGTGCCGATGGGGCAATGGACGCAAGCGACCGATTTACATCTCGATATTGGGCTCGTGGGGCCATCCTCCCTTGCTGACAGTATTCAGCGCGAAGTACACCTAGTCACCGATAGCGATCGTCCTCGAGGCTGGCAAAATCAGCTGGGCGATGAGGCGCTGGTGAATTTAACCGTTCGTCGCCAATGGTGGAATGACATACCACTAGTCGGTAAACAGTTCTCCCACGGGCCCAGTGTGGGGGCAGCGTTAGGCAACTTATATACCTATGCTAGTGCTGGCTATAGCGTACGCTGGGGAGATGATGCCGAAGGTATTCCTGCGCTGACACCCAACCCGGGTAGCCGTCATCTAATGAGTGGCCATCGTGGGTGGCAGTGGTATCTGTTTGCAAATGTAGAAGGCTTGATCTGGCAACAGTTTTCCGGACACTTTTTTAAGCGGCTGCA
>NZ_JABUZE010000027.1:0-4090 GCF_014897805.1 Halomonas sp. 3F2F | reverse complement strand
CTGCTTAAGCGCAGCCATTTGGACAACTGGGTTGAAAATCACCGAGACGTACATGCATCGTCTTCAGACGAAAGCTACGCACACCATGTGCATATGGCCGATAAGCTTCTTGAGACGGCGCGTAAGCAGGCGGGCGAGGGACATGATGTGATGATTGTGATCGATTCTCTTACTAGGCTCTCGCGCGTTCATAATGCCGAGCAGCGCGGCAATGGTCGTACGATGTCGGGTGGGCTGGATAGCCGTGCGATGGAAATACCGCGAAAACTGTTTGGTGCCGCGAGAAAGATCGAAAACGGAGGATCGCTCACCATTCTGGCTACCGTGCTGGTGGATACGGGAAGCCGTATGGATCAGGTGATTTTCGAGGAGTTTAAGGGCACGGGCAATATGGAAATCGTGCTATCACGGGAAGTGGCGAATCAACGGATTTTCCCGGCGATAGATATTGCCAAAAGCAGTACCCGTCGAGAAGAGCTGTTGATTGATGCGAAAGATATTGAAAAAGTACGCGCATTGCGTCGAGCGTTGACACATCTTAAGCCAGTAGAAGGCGCGCAGAAGTTGCTTGAGTTATTGGATAAATATCCAACCAATGCCGAGCTGTTAGATGCGTTTTTACCCGCATCGTAAATGTATGCGATCAAGAAGCTCACTTTTGTAAGAGATGAGCTTCTTTGTTAAAGCTTAACGACTGCTTTTTTTAACATGGTTCAAGTTGGAAGCGGGGACGGCTTTTTTAACCGGGAAGCCCTCAACTTCTTTGCGCTCAATAATGTTTTTTAATCGCTTTTCAATCGCACAAAGATTTTTAAAGTCACTGATGTCGACAAGAGAGATGGCTTCACCTGAGGCACCCGCGCGGCCGGTGCGGCCAATGCGGTGGATGTACTCTTCTGGCTGGAAAGGTAAATCGTAATTCACCACTCGGCTCAGCTCACCAATATCCAACCCCCGAGCGGCTACGCCCGTAGCCACTAGGTATTTCAGTTCGCCAGTTTTGAACTGCGCCAAAATCTTTTCGCGCATGGCCTGGCTTCTGCCGCCATGAATGGAATCGGCTGCGATGCCGCGTTTTTCCAGTTGAGCAACTAGCTTGGCTGCACTGTGTTTTTTCTCGACAAAAATAAGCGCCTGATCCCACGCTTGCTCGTTGATCAAGTGGCTCAATAGGGCGGACTTGGTGTCTTTGTCTACCGTGATTAGCCACTGTTTGATATTGGCGGCGGCGCGGATGTTGGGAGAGATGGAGATGTCAGCCGCCAGGTCGGTCATCTTACTATCTGAAAAACCGTAGGCGAGGGCGCGAACGTCGCCGGTCATGGTGGCTGAAAACAGTAGGTTCTGACGGTTTTCAGGCAGGCGTACTAAGATTTTGTGGATATCATCGACAAAACCCATGTCGACCATTCTGTCCGCTTCGTCCAACACCATAACTTGAAGTTCATCAAAGTGCAGCGCACGCTGATGTGCCAAATCCAGCAATCTACCCGGCGTGGCGACCAAAATATCCACTCCTTCGATTAGCCGCTCTTTTTGAGGCGCGGTATCCACACCGCCATACACCGCCATAGAGGTTAACTGCGTGTGCTTAGCGCATTGAGCCACATTGGCTTCGACCTGAACCGCTAACTCGCGGGTCGGCACCAGAATCAGCGCGCGTATGCGCTTGCCGCGTAACGCTTCCGCTTTGCTGAATCGCTCTAACAGAGGCAGAACAAAGGCAGCAGTTTTGCCTGTTCCTGTTTGTGCGGTGGCGATTAAGTCTTTGCCCGAAAGAATGGCAGGAATCGCTTGTTCCTGGATGGGCGTTGGTGTTTTGTAACCTAGTTCGGTAATCGCTTGAACAAGAGGACGGGATAAGCCTAGTTTTGAAAATGGCATGAGGTGCTCAGACAGATGGTCGTAAGGTGTGTCGAAAATAAAAGATGACGCAGTATAGCGTAAAAGCAGCCGTTCATTGCTCGAATAGAGCAATTAGCTTCATAGTGCCGAATGGCGACTTTTATGATGAAATGACAGACATTAATTAAATGAATGGTAAGTGATATTTTGTAGTACGTTTTGTTTTTTATGATTTTTTTAATTTCGAACGCTGTGTGTTTGAATTATGATTAGCTTTAACTAAGTAGATTAGCTTTTACTAAATAGCTGGCCGCTGCAGCGGAGGCGCTTTAGGCCTCACATATTTTTGAGCCACAATTGCGGGTGCGCTGCGCTTACCACGCACTACAAAATCAAACGATGGCACGTTTGTGGCGCGGCGTAAGGCTTGGCGAGGAACGAGCCATAAGGCACCCGCGATGGCAGCGCAGCCCGGCGCGTTCATTTAATATCAGATCGTGCAGTCTATCCACTGTTAAGATTTTAGGGATTAATAATGACGACTTCGATTAGAAAACTTTTCCTCAATTACCTGTCCCAATTGACGGCCATTATTGAGAAAGTGCCGGAAGAGCTGTTTTCAGACACCCTACACGAAGGGATGTTTTCTCTGGAAATGAATGCACAAATAGCTGCCAACTTTCTTTTAAGGGGGTACTGTCCGTTAGTTGGTGGTGAAGTTGTTTCGTATGAGCTTTCAGCGTCAGGTAAAAATGCGTCCCTTAGGTTGATACACGAGGTGCAAATTCAGCTTGAGACACTTCCTGATATTGAAGGGTTAGACGATAGTAAGTTGATATCAGATACAGCAGGTTTTACAGAGATTAGCCTTCCGCAAAGCAGTTACGTGTTTAGGTATATAGTCCCTAACTACATGTTTCATATGAGCATGGTATATGCGATAGCGAGAAAAGCCGGTGTACCTCTTAGTAAAGGGGATTTCGACGGTTTACACTCTTATCCTGTTGGTTTCAGTTTTATTGATTAGCATCTCCCTAACAAAGCGTTTCAGAGGGGGAGTGAGCAAAAGGAGGAAGCGTGCATCATTTAGCAGCTCAATGGATTGTGGGGTTACTGAGAGAAAGGAGTATTCCTTTTTTGATCTGCGGTGGGCTCGCAGCAAAGGGGTATGGTTCAGAGCGTGAGCTTAATGACATCGACCTGTTTGTCCCCGGCGAGCACTTTGCGTCAGTGGTTCAGGCCGGTCAGCAGTTTGTATCCAAAGCTGCCGCTCACCGCCAGGAGGAAGGCTGGGATCTAACCTACGTCCAGTTCAAATATGAAGGTATTAAAGTGGAGGTAGGTAACTCTGACGGCTCGCAAATTTTCGATGCAAGTAACGAAACCTGGGTACCGCTCAACATAGATTTTTCTCGCTATGTAACCGTGCATTTATTGGGTCTTGAACTTCCTCTTATGCTGAAGGACGATCTGGTGCGGTATAAATCTATACTCGCACGGCCGGTGGATATCGAAGATGTCTGCGCTATCCGTGAGAACGAGGAGCCAGGTAATTCACCCAGTGACAGGTGAGGAGGTTCGAGGAGAAAGAGTGATGAAAACAGTCACTAGAGAAGTGCGTCTGCGCATGAATTTCAGTCAACTGTAGAGAAGCACGATGATCGTAGAAAATGTGCTTCCTGAAAATTATGCAGAGATGCTTAATGTTTGGGAAGAGTCAGTCCGAGCAACTCATGAATTTATAACGGAAGAAGATATTGAGTTTTTTAAACCAATTATCATTGAGCAGGCATTTCCCGCTGTTACATTGAGGTGCGTTAAAGATGAACGTGGTTCAATCCTAGGTTTTTTGGGTGCCCAAAATTCAAAGATTGAAATGCTATTCATCTTGAATGAAGCGCGAGGGAAAGGCATTGGTAAGGCACTACTGAAATACGCAATTGAGCAGTTAGGTGCAACCAAAGTGGACGTCAATGAACAAAATCCACAGGCTGTTGGTTTTTACGAGCATATGGGTTTTAAAGTAGTTTCACGTTCACCCTTTGATGATATGGGAAAACCCTTTCCAATTCTGCATATGACACTTTAAGGCTAGATTTGTGGTAACCAGGCTTGCTAGAAGAAACGCCCGAGGCTAATAACCTTGGGCGTTTCCGTATGTGGTGGGAAAATCGTATAACAACGTGCTCAGGGCAGATTCGCAACGTAAGCGTCCATTCCGCGACGTTCTGCCACCCCGCTAAAA
>NZ_JABUZE010000026.1:0-33059 GCF_014897805.1 Halomonas sp. 3F2F | reverse complement strand
CCCGCACCAGAGCATCTGGGCGCGCCCAAAGGCGGTGCCCAGTCGGTCGGCGCGCGCACTGCCAGCGGTAAAGTGCCGCTCAGCCTCTGCCGAGGCACCAGTCAGTTCAGCGACACAGGCCGCGTACTGGCGACATACAACCTCTGGGTCCTCACCGAAGAGGACATTACCGTTCTGTTCGGCATGGCGAGGGGCGATTTCCAGCACGGCGGCGATTTCTGCGGCGCAAGCCGGTAAAGCGCCGGTGAAAAACCGAGTCTGCCCGACAGCGTTATGGGCTACCATCGCCATATGTGCTGGTGCATGCCCTGCGAGAGCCTGCAGCCCTAGCGCGAGATCTTCGGCGCGGGTCAGTTCAGCCCGCGTCAGGTGATCGTTCCAAAGCCCTGCGAGAACCGGGATCGTCGTAGCGGGATCGCCGACCTGGGCAGCTAGTTGCCCCGCGCGGCGGTAAACCTCCCGAAGCTCTTCCGCAGTAAAGCCATCCGAGACAATGAGCGCCGCGCCAAGCCCAAGCAGGGCATCGAGTTCAGTCGCGCGGTCGGCCTCAGGGTTCGTCGTACCAGCCCCGCTGCCTCGGGTCAGCAGGTCCCGTGCTCTGCGGAACTGCTCTGCGGCATCCATGGAGGCACCACGCGCCTGCGCACGCCACCCCGACAGCACACGATAGCGTGCGGCACGCGGCCAGTCGGCGCCGCGTTCAAAGTGATCGGCCAGTACAGGGGCAATCTCACCCGCTGCATTACCGTGGCTGGCCTCCAGCCGCAGACCGACCCTTCGGTGCGTGCCTTGCCTGTTCGCTGCCGGCAACCCATCGTAGAGCGCTTCGTGATGTAGCGCGTGCCGGAAGGCATAGCGCGTGGCCACCGATCCGTCGGGTCGATAGCTGAGGCCCGCACGGGTGATGAATCGTCGGTTTCGGGCGAGGAGTTCTAGCTGCCGCTCCGCCGCCTCCACCCCGACGCGGTTGTCGGCCAGGTCAATCGCGGAAAAGTTCGATCCCGCTACACTGGCGGTTTCAAGCAAGCTGCGCTCCTCAGCCAGCAGGCGGCTAGTGCGTTCAGTCTCGATCAGGGTACGGACACTGGGGGCGATGGCTGCGACCAACGCTTCAGGAGAGCTGGAAAGCTGCCAGCCAGTCTCGTCGCGCCGCACAAGACCTTGCGCCTGCCAAAAGTCTGCCGCCGCATCAACAAGCATGGCATGACCCTCGGTTCGGTGGGCAAGAGTCTGAGCCAAATCAGGAGGAAAAGCGTTACCCTGGAAGCGCTCTGCAAGGCATCCAGACACTGCCGCCTCATCGAGACCACCAAGGGTGATCAACCTGCAGTCTGGCTGCCGACTTAGCTGACTCAGTGTTGCCGCAAGCGTTCCAGCGCGGTCTAGTTCATCATCGCGATAGCTACCCAGCACCAGTAATCGCGCCGGAGTGCGTTGTAGCCCCCAAGCCGCTAGCCAAGCTAGCGTACTGGGGTCTGCCCAGTGCAGATCCTCAAGCACGAGAATACCAGGGCGGCCACGGGTCAGCCGCTCCATCAGCGCGGAGAATTCCCGCAGCATTGAGTCGCGGCGAGTACGGTCCAACGCTTCCGCCTTCGAGCGACGCCCAGGTTGTTGCTTGACCCAAGAGGGAGCGACGAGTGGCAGAAGTCGCGCCAGCGTCCCCCCCTCAGGCCCGGCCATAAGTTGCGTCAACACATCCATCAGCAGCCCGTAGGGCTCGCGTGCGCCAGGGTGCGCAATGGCCTGTCCCCAGGCGACCCACAGCGGTGTGCGCTGGGGTAAACCAGCCTCAAATGCTTCCAGAAGGCGTGTCTTACCGGCCCCTGCCTCGCCCGAAATAAAAGCCAGCGCCCGTCGACCGCGCTTGGCGGCGTCGGCCCTTTCGCTTAGAACTTCCAGCTCTTTATCCCGCCCAAGGCAGAGTACTGTCGATGCCGTTATAAGATCCTCAGACGCAGCGCCGATCAGCGAGATCGGACGCGTCAGCCGGTAGCCCCGGCGACCCACTGTCTCGATCAGCCCGGCGTCTTGGGCGCTGTCGTCCAGCATCCGGCGCAATTCGCGGATGCACTGTTTGGGGCCTGCCTCGTTGCCATGGCTATTGCCCCATATCATGCGCCGCAAATCAGCCGTGCTGACCACTTCGCCTTGTTGCTCCACCAATGCCACCAAAACAGACAGCGTCTTGGGACGCAGGCGCATCTGTACTTCGCCGCACAGCAAAATGCCTTCGCTTAGGTTTACCTTGATATCTTTCGAAATCATGCCGTAGGGGGCCTCGGAACTGACTACCCCAGGCCGTAGCGCACGAATGGCGGCAGCCGTTAGGTAAAGGGCATAAGCGGATTAGTAAAGCGCAAATTATACCCACATTGCACCTTAATTGAACTTTACATTTGTTTGTTTGCAATCATAAATGGGCTATCTTCGCTTTCGAAGCAATCCAAGTAGCAAGTGCATAACAAACAAGGGACAGGCACATGACAGCGATCAGACTCCATCACAGAACGGCCCGCCAGTTTCGGCCTGGCCTCTCGGTCTGTGCTGTGGCTTTTGCCCTCGCGGCCCCGGTTACAGCGCAGGCTCAAGATCAGGCGCAGCAGTTCTGCGTGGCCGACCCGGCAGCGGTAACGGCCCGTGCAGCCATCACGCTACCCGACACGCCGCTGCCTGAGGCGCTGGCCGACGCCCTTGATGCGGCCACACTTGGGGCGCTGGACGGGGCCGCTGCGCCGGGGATTATTGCGGGCGTTGTCACACCCGAGGGCAGGTGGAGCGGTGCTTGGGGCGTTGCGGACCCGGAAACCGAGGCTGCGATGGAAGTCGGCATGCATACCCGAATCGGATCGATCACCAAGACCTTCACCGGTACCGCCCTGATGCAACTGGCCGAAGCTGGCAAGCTATCGCTCGACGATACGATCGACCAGTATGTGTCCGGCGTTCCCAACGGCGATATCATCACCCTACGCCATCTGGCCAGCATGACCAGCGGCCTGCTGAGCTATACTCAGGCGGACCCTTTCCTTGATCAGTTCTTTGCAGATCCTAACTTGCCTTATACGCCGCAGGAGCTGCTCGATTTTGCCCTCCCCGGTTCACCGATCTTTGCGCCGGGGGAGGAATTCAATTATTCAAACACCAATACCGTGCTGCTGGGCCTCGTGATTGAGCAGGTGACCGGGCAAGATATCGACACTGTCTTTGCTTCGATGATCCTGGAACCACTGGGCCTGACAGAGACCATCGGTCCTGACGGTGCCACCCTTATGCCGACGCCTTATCCGCAGGGATTTACCCTGCAAGGTGATGCTGCCACGCCGACAGCGCCTTCGAACGCGACGCATTGGAATCCGTCTTGGGGATGGACAGCAGGTGGAATGATATCAACTCTCGACGACCTGCTGGTTTACGGGCGATCCCTCGGCACAGGCAAAGGCCTGTTGAGCGCCGAGACACAGCAGGAGCGCCTGCGGTCCTTCCCCGAGCCGGCGGGCTACGGCATCGCCATGGGGTGCGTTGATGGCTGGGTCGGCCACACGGGCGAACTGCCGGGTTACAACACGACGGTGTTTTACGACACGACGACAGACACGACGGTAGTCGTCCAGGCTAACAGCGACATCCCTTCGGGCGATTGCGGGGATGAGGACGTGCTACCGAATAACCCCGACGAACTTGCGTGCAGCTCGCCCGCTAGCCGCGTGTTTGAGGCGTTATCCGTCGCCCTCGGGCATCCGTTTTCTATGCCACCGACGGTTCCGGCAGAGTGAGCGCGTTAACATTGCAGCTCCATCCCAGCTGCTCCTCACCCCTTCGCTTGGGCGCACTGGCACTGCTTTGCGCCTGTTACGCGGGCCCAGCCTTTTCACAGGGCTTGCCGAACGTCGATCGTATCCTCTCCGAGCAAACTGTCATTCTACAACGCTATGAACCGCCGCCACAGGTGGGCAGTGTCGCCATTGGTGTGCAGGACGAACGCGACAAGATCGACTTAGATCGCGCCAAAAGCATCCGTTTTCGCTTGAACTCGGTGCACATTGATGGCGCGCGGACTCTACCCTTGCCGGCGTTGACGCCAATCTGGCAGGGCAAAATCGGCACCGAAATTACGCTAGCTGACCTTTACCGCATGGCAGATGCTGTTGACGCGGCCTATCTCGCTGCGGGCTATTTTTCCAAGACAGTGGTGCCGGTGCAGGATTTTTCTGACGGACAGATCCAGCTGCAGGTATTCGAAGGCTATGTCGACCGTATCGAGATCAACAGCAATATCCCCGGCATCGAGAACCGACTGTCCCCTTACCTGCAACGTATTCTCGACATGCACCCGATTCGGGTAAAGGCGGCCGAGCGCGAACTATTGTTAATGAGTGATCTTGCCGGACTGTCGATTGAAGGCACGTTTGTGCGCCCCGAAGGCGCGACGGGCGGCGGAGTGCTGCGGCTGGAGGTCGCACAGCATCGCAGCGCAGGAATGATCGGGCTCGATAATCTGGGGTCCGACGCCGTTGGCCCACTACAAATGGCCAGTATGGTGACCCTAAACGATGTTCTGCGCAGGTTCGAGACCACCAACCTAACCGGCGTCATCACACCGCAACACCCTGACCGGATGACACTGCTTCAAATGATGCAAAGCTATCCGATCAGCTCGAACGGGCTTAGCGCGGGCTATAGCGTTGTTTATCTGCGCCAACACCCCGACGGAGGAGCTGGTGCGCCAGACATCGATGTGACATCAGCCATAGGCACGGCGTTTATGTCCTATCCGTTTCTGCGGACGCTGGACAGGTCGCTCTGGGGGCAGGCTGAGCTGACGGTGCGTAACGATGACGTGGACGTTTTTGGCTCGGCCGCTGCCCGCAGCCGGATCCGCTGGGCGACGAACTCACTGCAATACAGCCAGAGCTTTGAGACCTCCGAGATCAACCTCGAAGGAGCGTTGAATCTCGGCACGAACTCGGATATTGATCTGGGCGCGGTGCCGGATGACTTCCACTTTGTTACCGCCGAACTGGACTACACACAGGCGTTCAGCGAGGCGACGACAATGACATTGTTGGCTCGCGGCCAGTACTCTGGCAGGCCCCTGCCGGGTGCTGTTCAGTTCGGCATTGGCGGCGAGACTTATGGCAGAGCCTTCGATAGCGGCACCATCTCTGGCGACAAAGGTGCAGCGGCCTCGGCCCGGGTAAGCCACGAGGTCGATATCGGGCTGGCACTCCTGCCCACGCTTTCAACCTCGGCCTTCGTGGATTACGGCGCAGCCTGGTCCGACGACGTCACCGGACACATGTATCTTGGCTCCTATGGAGTGGGCCTTGGTGGAACGTTAGAAGAACGGCTGAATTTCCAGGTTATCGGTGCGCTTCCTTGGACCCGTTCTGACATAGTGGACGACAAGGGGGGCAAACTAATTTTCCAACTGGCAATGCCCTTCTGATCCGCTAGGAGGTATCGCCTCACCTGTCGCGCCACCCATCCCACAGGAGATCCTGACATGACCACATCGAAAGCCGCACGCCCCCTTCTGACCTCGGCCTTGAGCGCTCTTAGCGCTGCCGCCGCATTGCTTGCGTTCAATGCTCCGCTCCATGCGGAGACGCTGCCAGCCATCACCTTGCCGGACCCGGCGATCTCTCCTGCGCGGGTGAACCTATTGCCAGTGCCGCAGGCACGGATCGATGAGGCGGTCGCTTCGCTGGATGAGTTGGCACAGGATATGTTGGAGCGAACCGGGGTACCGGGCCTCGCCGTTGCCGTGGTACATGGGGAAGAGACACTGCTGATGCGCGGCTGGGGGCTACGGGCGGAGGGCGCGGAGGAACAGGTTGATGCGGATACGGTCTTTCTGCTCGCTTCGTTATCCAAATCTGTCGGAGCCACGGTGGTGGCCACGCAGGTTTCGCAAGGGACCGTCAGTTGGGATGATCCGGTGCGCAACCACTTACCGTGGTTCGACCTGGGCGATCCCTGGGTCAGCAATCATGTCACCATCGGGGATCTCTATGCGCACCGCTCGGGCCTGCCGGACCACGCCGGTGATGATCTCGAGGATATAGGCTATGACCGTCGCGCTGTACTGGAGCGGCTGGCGCAGTTGCCCATGGGGCAGTTCAGAGCCGATTACGCCTATACGAATTTCGGCCTTACGGCTGCCGCAGAGGCGGTAGCCACCGCAACCGGCAAGGACTGGTCAACGCTCTCGGAAGAGGCGCTCTATGGTCCGCTCGGCATGGAGGCAACCAGCTCGCGCCACTCAGATTACATGGCGCGCGACAATCGCGCCGCTAGCCATGTGCCGGATGCCAACGGCTTCCGAGTGGCAGACCTGCGCCAGCCCGATGCGCAAAGTCCGGCGGGCGGGGTAAGCTCCAGCGTGCGAGACATGGCGAAATGGATGAAGCTGGTGCTCTCCAACGGGCGCTTTGCAGAGCAGCAACTGATTGCGCCCGAAGCGCTCGTGCCCGCGCTTTCACCGCATGCCATCAGCAGCCGCCCCGGTGACGCGGCCGATCGGGCTGGTACCTATGGTTACGGATTTGGTGTCGGGGTGCGCCCCACTGGGCGTGTCGTGGTGAGCCATTCGGGCGCCTTCGCTTTTGGTGCAGCGACCTCCTATTCGATGCTGCCGGACCTTGGGCTTGGGATCATCGTGCTGACCAATGCCACCCCCACGGGTCTCCCCGAGGCGCTGACGGCCAGTTTTCTTGATCTGGCAGAGTTTGGTGTGGAACAGCGCGACTGGCTGGCGGCCTACGGGCCACGCATCGCACCGCTCTCTGCGCCGGCCGGAGATCTGGTGGGTGTGACACCTCCGACTGAGCCCACCGAGGCCCGACCTGCCGACGCTTATGCAGGGGACTATGGCAATGCCTATTTCGGGGCGGCTGAGGTGCGTGAGACCGCTGACGGTTTGGTACTCGAAGTTGGCCCCGCGCCACAGCACCTGCGGTTGACCCACTGGGACGGCGATCGCTTTGTCGCCTTCCCGGTGACAGAGAACCAACCAGAGGGCTCGGTTTCGCAGGTCGAATTCACCATGGGCGCGGATGGAAAAGCAGAAACGATGACCGTTGAGCATCTTAACGAGGCGGGCCTTGGAGAATTCCAGCGGCCATTTAGCTGAAACGCTCTGCCACCCCTAGCACTTAAACTAGTACTTAAACCTGTACCGAACTTGCTCAGCCAAATCGAGTCTGTAATCCAGTAAGGAAACTCACAAGGAAGTCTAATGGCTGAACAAACCAATGCAAACGTCTCCACCGAGGCGGCTTACGATGCGCGCCCCTCTTCTCATTGGACCGCCTGGGGGCAATGGCTGGCGCTATTCACCATGACCGTAGATCACCTTACTCGCTATGTGTTGCCGGGTGACTGGGACTTAAGCTGGGCAGGCTCGTCCATTGGCCGTATCGCCTTCCCCTTGTTTGCGGCAATGGTTGCCTGGCACGGGCTGTTTAACACCCGTAACCCACTACGCTACTCACGCCGCATACTGGTCATTGGTTTAGTGGCTCAGTTGCCTTATATGCTGATGCCACGCGCGTCTGACGATTTTATTCTTAATGTCTGCTTCACGCTTGCCTGTGGCCTAGCGTTGGGTGCGTTGGTTCGCCAAGGTTGGCAGCACTATCAACAGCAGACGCTAGGATTAGCCTGGCTAATGCTTGGAGCAGCGGTAGGCGTCACCGTCTGGTATTTGTTGGGGTTTTGGGTGGAGTACGGCCATAACGGTTTGCTACTGATTCCGCTATTAATGTTCGCCATGCAGGCGCTTAACGAAACCCGCGACGCACTAAAATCGCGCTTGTGGGCAGGCTTAGCCGCATTTCCCGCACTTTGGATAGCCGGTCAAATGAACGCTTCAGACATGGCAAAGTCGTTTACCGTTGGCACTTGCGTGGTGATATTGATGCTGGCAGCAGGTGCAGCCCAACGTGTGCCATCCGTAGCCCTGGCCATGCCGCGCCGCCTATGGCTTGCTTGGTATCCAGGACACTTTGCTTTAATTGCGCTGTGGCTATTGCTTAGCGGCCAACTGGCGGGGTAATCAACGACGAAGCCGCCCTAATCAGGCGGCTTCGTCGTGATAATCCATCAACTTTACAGTGAGCGTTCGAAACTCCACGCCACCGGCGGTGCATCAGGTAGTAATGCCTGGCACGCACGCACTTTTTCAAGCAGCTCGGCATGCGTGTCAGCGACGACATTGACATGTGCCAGCTTGCGCCCTGCCCGCTCTTCCTTGTCATAGCGATGCAAGTGAGTATTGCCAATCACCAACAGCGCGGCATTGTCACCTTCCTGGCCAATAACATTCACCATGCAAGTAGGTGCAATAGCCTGGGTGCTGCCGAGCGGTAGGCCTTGCACAGCGCGCAGATGGTTTTCAAACTGGCTAGTGACCGCACCGTCCATGGTCCAGTGGCCAGAATTATGCACGCGTGGAGCCATCTCGTTAGCCAATAGGCTGCCATCCCGCGTTTGGAACAGTTCCAGCGCCATCACGCCCACATAATCCAACTCATCCAACAGCATACGAATGTAGCTGTCGGCTGTCTCTTGAACGCTGGTAGCTAAATCCGGTAGCGGCGCAACGGAATAGCGCAAAATGCCGTCTACATGCTGATTTTCCGCCATGGGATAAAACACCACATCCCCATCACGACCGCGCACGGCAATCATCGAGACTTCCCGTACAAAATCAACAAACGCTTCCACGATCAGTTGACGGTGACCAATGCTCTTCCATGCCTCTTCAGCCTGCTCCGGCGCTTTCAGCACCGCTTGCCCTTTACCGTCATACCCCTCTGTCACTGATTTGGCGACCACCGGGCAGCCCAGCTCATTGGCTGCCGCTTCAAGCTGTTCGGCACTCTCAACGACGCGGTAAGCAGGTGTCGGAATACCCAAGCGATCAAATAAGGCTTTCTCTTCAACACGGTTTTGACAAACGGCAATCGCCCGGCTTCCTGGGTAAACGGGTTTGTGCTGTTCAATTTGCTCAACCAGCGCTACGGGCAGATGCTCAAACTCGTAGGTTACTACATCGACCTTATCGAGAAACTCTGCCAAATGCTGGTTATTGGGATCGATAACAACGTCGCCAATGCCCGCACTCGGGTTGCCGGTCGTGTCTAAAAACGTGAAGCGATTACCTAGCGGATAGCCAGCCAATGCCAGCATACGACCAAGCTGGCCTGCACCGAGCACACCAATGTTCTTAACGATGCCAGCGCTTTTCGAACTACCAGAGCTTTTCGAGATACCAGAATTCATGGCCAGGATTCCTTAGTTCGCTTCCGCATCGGGGCGAGGGTCTGGGTTATCCAGCACCATTTGAGTTTGCTCAGCGCGGAAAGCCTCGACCGCTTCACGCACGTTGGTGTCCTGCAAACCGACAATCTGTGCTGCCAACAAGCCTGCATTGGTCGCGCCTGCTTTACCAATCGCCAGTGTGCCAACAGCGATGCCACCGGGCATCTGCGCAATTGAAAGCAATGAATCCAAGCCTTTAAGCGCTTTGGATTCCACCGGCACGCCCAGCACTGGCAGCGCCGTTTGGGAAGCCACCATGCCGGGCAAATGGGCAGCACCGCCCGCTCCCGCCACAATTACTTGCAAGCCACGTTCAGCGGCACTTTTAGCATAGTCAAACAACAAGTCAGGGGTACGATGAGCGGAGACGACGCGGGTCTCATAAGGGACGCCCAGCCGCTCTAACATCGCCACCGCGTGTTCCATGACAGGCCAATCAGATTTCGACCCCATGATCACGCCCACTTTGGGTGCGCTGTTCGACATGCAAAAACTCCTCGGCCAAAGGGCCTACTAAAGCAATCAAGCGTTTAATGTGCCGTGTGCCGCAAGCGGCTCACCAGGAAATTAGAAGGCGCATAGTCTACCAGAGCTAGTCGCTTAGAGCGCGTTTGTAAATAGATCGAAATTTTAATCAAAGTAGCATTGAAAAGCGCGCGACTTGGCGGCATTGTGTGTTTGTCATTTCAGACTGATGGAGTCCCATGAGTACGGCATACTCAACTGCTCACGCAGAAACGCTAGATCCTCCGCGAAGCAGCCCTGACCTCGATGTCAGGGATTTAGAAAAACGTACGCGCCTAATGCGTATCATTACCCGCCTGATCGCCGTATCAGATCTGGGAAGCCGCGAAATAGCCCGCCGGGCTGGGCTTCCAGTACAAAAGATCAGCGACCTGCTCGCCGGAAGGCTAGAGCACCTAGATATTGATGAACTCAATGTCTTGCGTCGCACGTTAGAGCTGGAGACGCCATAGCAATAGTTGCTACCTAACGTAATCATTCATCCCCTTTGTTTGCTAACAGGCTTGCCCGCTGGGCAGGCCTGTTTTTGTTTCAAAACAGCTAATTAGCGTTCCAGGATTAAGAGAACATTAAGAAACTCTCGCTAACCCATTGACACGTATCAATTTTTTATAATACCAAAGGCGTAACCTTAGCGTATCCAGATCACTCGCTGTGAAACAACGACTTGTTTCTATCAGCAACATCTTTATCAGCTAAGGAGGCGTTATGGACGCCGTTCGTCGGTCGTTGCTAGGCCAATTGGCCCGACTAAGCGCGGGCGCTGCGCTAGTGCCGCTATCCAGTCTTGCTCAAGCTGGCATTAATCAGCAGCCTGCCCGCCGCGAAGGCGACCCTAGCAAACGCTACGGCATGCTAATCGACCTTCGCCAATGCATCGGCTGCCAAGCCTGCACGGTGTCGTGCCATATCGAGAATGCTGCACCGCTTGGCCAGTTTCGAACCACTGTCTCTCAATACGAAGTGCAACACCAAGAAAGTGGTGAACTGGCAACGTTTATGCTGCCGCGGCTATGTAACCACTGCGAAAATCCGCCCTGTGTGCCTGTTTGTCCCGTTGAGGCGACCTATCAACAGCAGGATGGCATCGTTGTCGTCGATAGTGACCGCTGCGTCGGCTGTGCTTACTGCGTCAACGCCTGCCCCTACGATGCCCGTTTTATTAACGAACGCACTCAAACTGCCGACAAATGCACCTTCTGTGCTCACCGTTTAGAAGCGGGGCTACTGCCTGCCTGCGTTGAAAGCTGTGTGGGTGGTGCCCGCATTATTGGCGATATGCGCAATCCAGACAGCCAAATCAGCCGTCTGATCAACGAGCATCGCGACGCGCTCATGGTGCTTCAGCCAGAAAAAAACACCCTTCCCCAAGTGTTCTATTTAGGTATGGACGAACGATTCACTACGCGCCCCGTGGCAGAACCCGTGGCGCTTGAAGTGCTCGACCCACACGGCCAGGAGATGGGCTATGAATTCCACCATTGAACTACTCGCCCCACGCTATGACATCGCCTGGTATCCCTGGGCAGTGCAGTACTTTTTTATGATTGCGGTCTCCTACGCCAGCCTTTGGCTGGCAGCGCCCGCACTGGTGTTTGGCAAGCAATCCTGGTTGCCTACAGCACGTCTGGCAATGATCGCCTGCGTCAGCACAACGTTAGTCGCACCGGTGGCCTTATTGGCAGATCTACACCAGCCACTGCGCTTTTGGCATTTCTACGCCTACGCCAATACGCATTCGTGGATGTCGATTGGCAGTGTGGTACTGCCGCTGTATCTGATCAGCGTTTTAGGCTTCGCCTGGCTGGCTTGGCGACCCGCGCTGCAGGCCCGCCAACAGGCAGCAGGGCTGAGCGGGTTGATCGCCAAGTGGTTGAGTATGGGCAGTGGCGCGACACCCAAAGCGCTGGTGGCCCTGGTTGGGTTGGCCGCGCTGATGCTCTCAAGCGCCATTATGCTCTACACCGGAGCGGAGTTAGCTATCGTCAAAGCTCGCCCGCTATGGAACACCATTTGGCTACCGCCCATGCTGGTAGCGAGCGGATTTATTGCCGCCGCTGGGTTAATACTGGTTCTCAACCGCGTAAGCAGAATCTGCGCGCCCGACGCCACCCGGCAGATGCTCTATGTCCTGCTAGCCTTCTGTGCGCTAGCGGGGCTTATCGCGCTCAGTTGGCTGTTAGATGGCTTGAATGCCCACGTTGGCTCAGTGGCGGCGGCACTGGAATCTGTCCGTTTCAGCCCCTCTTGGCGCAGCACCGCACTTTGGGGTGGCCTTACCGGCGTTGCGCTATTTGCCAGCGTGGTATTTCTGTTAACACGTTCGGCTCAGCGCCAGCCAGCACTGTTTGCCTGGGCATGGTTGCTAGGGCTGGTGGCTATCCACATGGGCTGGATGTTCCGTTGGGTAGTGCTGATGGATGTTCAACATGTGGCTCGTAACAGTGCAGGTTTCCATCACTACGGTATCCCTGCTGGTTCTTCCGGCATTTTAGGCATTGTCGGCACTTTCGGGCTGTGGCTGGCAGCCATTTTATTGATCGAGCTATTTATTCCATGGCGACAGGCCCAACAAGGTAGCCAGCTACCAGGTAACGCCCAAGCTGCATCTCGCGCCCCACTCACTGCTAACAAAGGAGCGCCTAGTCATGGCTAAGTCTGCTCAAGATCCCTCACGCCGTCGCTTTCTAAAAGGCGCCGCTGCCGCTGGCGGTGCCGCTACCTTTGCCGTGGGCTACGCCGACCCGCTGGCTAAAATGGCCAAAGGCATTACCGGCAGCGCAGGTGAAAAACCGCAGCATAATATTCATGGCAATTCGCTGACGCCTGAATATCGTGTCGATTTAGCGACCGGTGAACTAACCCTCACCCCCGATCAACGGGTGGCTTTTACTATTTGCTACGGCTGCACCACCCAGTGTGGAGTGCGCGTGCGGGTCGATGACACGCGCGGCGAAGTACTACGAGTAGCTGGCAACCCCTATCATCCACTTTCTGCCGATGACCATTTGCCAATGCAAACGCCGGTGGCTGATGCATTGCGCAGCGTGAGTGCTTACCAAGAACACGGGCAAGTTAACCGCTCCACCGCGTGCGCCCGTGGCAATGCAATGATGAGCCAGATCACCAACCCGTTCCGTATTGATCACTGCCTTAAACGGGTCGGTGAACGAGGCAGCCGCGAGTGGCAAAAAATATCGTTTGAGCAACTTATCGAGGAAATTTGCGAAGGGGGTGACCTGTTCGGTGAAGGGCAAGTAGACGGTCTACGTGACATTCGCGACCACGACACGCTGATTGATCCCGACAACCCTGAGTACGGCCCCAAAGCTAATCAGTTGATGGTCATGGAAGCCACTGACTACGGACGCTCGGATTTACTTAAACGCTTCACCTTGAACGCTTTCGCGACCCGCAACTATGGCCATCATGGCGCTTACTGTGGCCTAGCGTTCCGCATGGGCTCTGGAGCAGTGATGAACAACATCGTCACTAATGCTCACGTAAAGCCAGATATACAGAACGCACGCTTTATCATGTATATCGGCTGCGCACCCAGCCAGGCAGGCAACCCGTTTAAACGCCAGGGCCGCTTGCTTGCACAGGCGCGCGCCGCCGGCACGCTGGAATATGTGGTAGTGGACCCCGCGTTGAACGCTGCGACTTCCCATGCCGCGGACAACAACCGCTGGGTGCCGATCCGTCCTGGCACCGATAGCGCCTTTGCCATGGCAATTATTCAGTGGCTACTGGATAACGACGGTTATGCCAAGGAATTTCTTGAACTACCCGGTCAAGCCGCCGCCGATGCAGCGGGAGAAACCACTCACTCCAACGCCACCCATTTAGTGATTGATACCTTCGAGCATCCGCGCCGAGGCTACTTTTTGCGTGCCAGCGACCTTGGTTTTGCCGAGCCAGGTAGCGATGCTGACATCCCCGTCGTGGTGTCAGAGGGCGACTTGGCACTAAGCGAACAGGTAATGACCGCCGATCTGTTTGCCGAACGCCCAGTGGAGCTTGTCGACGGCACCACCGTCACCGTCAAAACCAGCCTAGCGCTGCTGCGTGAATCCGCCAATCAGTACGACCTAGACACCTACGCTGAACATTGCGGCATTGCCAAAACAACGATCATCGAGCTGGCTCAACGTTATGCTAGCCATGGCAGGAAAGCCGCCGTTAACTGCCACGGCGGCATGATGTCAGGCAATGGCTTTTACGCCGCATTTGGCGTGCAAATGCTTAACTTGCTGGCTGGCAACTACAATATGAAAGGTGGTAGCGCAGTGGGCGGTGGAACCTATAGCGGCACCGGCGAAGGCCCCCGCTACGACCTCGCCAACTTCCCTGGCAAACGTGGGCCCCAAGGCGTGTTCCTCTCCCGCTCACGTTTTCCCTATGAGAAATCATCGGAGTACCAGCGCAAGCTCGCGACAGGCGAAAACCCCTATCCCTCGAAAGCGCCCTGGCGCTCACTGGCACCGCCAACACTAACCGAGCACTTACCTTCCGCACTGGATGGCTACCCCTACCCGATCAAAGCGGTGATTGGCTGTATGGCTAACCCAATTTATGGTCAAGCGGGCCTGAAAGGGGTAATTGTCGATAAGCTGAAAGACCCCAAACGGTTGGGCCTCTTTGTGGCCATCGATGGGTTTATCAATGAAACCAATCGCTATGCCGACTACATTGTGCCTGATTCGGTGATGTACGAAGTCTGGGGCTTTGCAGGCTCCTGGAAAGGCACGCTGGGCAAACTCTCCACCGCTTGCTGGCCAGTCGTTGAGCCCCGCCAGCAAAAAACCGCCGAAGGCGAGCCGGTATCCATGGACAGCTTCTTTATCGCCGTTGCTAAACGGCTAGGGCTGCCGGGCTTCGGCGACAACGCCATTCCCGATGCCGACGGCAATCTTCACCCGCTCAACCGCGCTGAAGATTATTACCTTCGGGCGGCCGCCAATATTGCCTTTCAAGATGAACCGCTGCCAGAAGCGAACGCTGCGGACATTACTCACGGCGGCATTACCCCGCTACTGCCCAAACTCGAACGTACACTGAAAGCCGACGAACGCGGCCGCGTTGCCTACCTTTACGCCCGGGGTGGGCGTTTCGAAGAGGCAAGCGAACACTTTGTCGGCGATCACCTGAAACATCAGTGGAAAAAAACGCTGTGCGTTTACAACGAAGCAGTGGGCACCAGCATTGATACCACTAACGGGTTACCCAATAGCGGCGTGCCCTGTCACAAGTTGCCACAGCTCGCCAACAAGCAACCCATGCGTGAGGTATTTTCAGAGCAGGAGTGGCCACTACTAGCGTTTTCATTCAAGTCCAACCTGATGAACTCTTACGCCATTGGTAACGAGCGGCTAAGAATGATCAAGCCGTATAACCCTGTGCAAATGCACCGCCAAGATGCCGAACGCTTCGGCATCCAGCATGGCGACACCATCCGCATTGAAAGCCCAGGAGGCAGCATAGTTGGGCTTGCACTGGTCAGCGAAAGCGTTGTGCCCGGCGCACTGGGTATTGAACACGGCTACGGGCACAAAGATTTAGGTGCCACGCCACACGTCATTGACGGTCAATCCCAGCCAGATATGCCCTGGATGCGCGCCGGTATCAATATCAACGACCTAGGCTTTCAAGACCCTACGCGCGAGATAGGCGGCACCTGGCTTGAACCGATTAGCGGCGCCAGCGTGCGCCAAGGCCTACCCGTGAGAGTAAGCCGCGTATAAACCGGCTGGGGTAGTGATGCTACAGCGTGATCACTACCCCACCCAGGGCGATTACAATGACCACGATCCATGCAGGTAGTTTCCAGACGGTCAGCAGTAAAAAGCCCGTCAGCGCCAAAACAAATTCATAAGGCCCGATAATCGCGCTGGTCCATACCGGCTGATAAAGCGCCGCGCCTAAAATACCCACCACTGCCGCGTTAGCACCGCGCATCAACGCCTGAGCGCTCTGCCAACGGCGAAAATGATTCCAAAAGGGCAACACTCCCACCAACAGCAAAAAGCCAGGAATAAAGATCGCCAATAGCGCCAGCAGCGCACCAACCACGCTATTGATACCGGGCAACAGCGCGCCCAAGTAAGCAGCAAAGGTGAATAACGGGCCGGGTACTGCCTGGGCAGCCCCATAGCCTGCCAAAAACTCATCTGCGGTAATCCAGCCAGATTGCACCACTTCCGCTTCCAGCAGCGGCAGCACCACATGCCCACCGCCAAATACCAGCGCACCAGAGCGATAAAACGCATCGGCCACTGTTAGCCACCCAGCGCTGCCTGCCATTAGCGGTAGTACTATCAGCAGCGCAGCGAACAGCCCCAACGCCATCGTGCCTGCACGGCGAGAGACTGGAAACTGCAGTGGCTCACTGGGCGTAACCGCGGCAATACTGCGGCATAGTGCCAACCCGGCGATACCGCCTAGCACAATCGCAGCGACCTGCCCCAGCGGCCCACTGACCATAACGACTACAAACACAGCCGCCAGCGCAATTCCCACCCGGGTTTTATCAGGGCAAAGGTTACGCGCCATGCCCCACACCGCGTGGGCCACAATGGCTACCGCGACAACTTTTAAGCCATGAATGATGCCGCTGGCAATCGGGCCATCCAGTACCGCCGCGCCAAACGCGAACAGCACCAGTACTATGGCGGAAGGCAGCGTGAATGCCAGCCATGCCATGGCCGCCCCCCAAGGCCCGGCGCGCATTAATCCCGGAGCAAAGCCCACTTGGCTACTGGCAGGCCCCGGCAAAAATTGGCACAGCGCCACAAGATCCGCGTAGGCGCTTTCGCTTAACCACTGTCGGCGCTCCACAAAAGCCGTTCGAAAATAGCCCAGGTGAGCCACCGGCCCGCCAAACGAGGTTAATCCCAAGGCCAAAAACGCCCAAAACACCTCGCTTATCCGCTCGTTCAGATGGTGCTTTTCAGCCATAGCGTAAGCTTCCCCGTGTGGACAAAAGACCTAACCTACTGATTAAAGCTGACACAGTGATGACAGTGTGCACGATCATCCGCTGGGGCTTCATCAACGCGGGTGCGCTGACGCTTACACCGCGCTACAAAATCTGCTTATTCAATGACTTAAGTAGCGCGTGGTAACGAATCTCGCGAGGCACGAGCGAATGAGGCACCCGCGGGCTGATCCAGGCACTGAAGCTTACGCCGCGCTACAAAATCTGCCTATTCAATGATTTAAGTAGCGCGTGGTAACGAATCTCGCGAGGCACGAGCGAATGAGGCACCCGCGGGCTGATCCAGGCACTGAAGCTTACGCCGCGCTACAAAATCTGCCTATTCAATGATTTAAGTAGCGCGTGGTAACGAATCTCGCGAGGAACGAGCGAATGAGGCACCCGCGGGCTGATCCAGGTACCTTCACGTATTGAGGTGCAGGTTAATCGGTTACCGCACCGGTACTGGCAGAACTGACCAGCTTGGCATACTTCGCCAACACGCCTTTGCGGTAGCGCGGTTCTGGCTGCTGCCAGGCGGCGCGGCGGCGCATCATCTCTTCATCGCTGATGTCCACTTCAATGGTGTCGGCTTCGGCATCAATAGTGATGGCATCACCATCCTGTACCAGCGCCAACGGGCCGCCATCGAAGGCTTCCGGTGATACGTGCCCGACAACAAAGCCATGGCTGCCGCCGGAGAAGCGCCCATCGGTAATCAACGCCACATCATTACCCAGGCCACGCCCCATAATCGCAGACGTTGGTGTAAGCATTTCGCGCATGCCGGGGCCGCCTTTCGGGCCTTCATAACGAATCACCACGACATCGCCCGCTACCACGGTGCCGTCGTTAATGCGCGCCTGGGCCTCTTCTTCAGAGCCAAACACCCGCGCCGAACCACTAAAGCGCGTCCCTTCTTTACCAGTAATTTTGGCCACTGCACCTTCCGGCGCCAGGTTGCCAAACAAAATACGCAGATGGCTTTCAGCTTTAAGCGGGTTACCCAGCGGCGCAATAATCTGCTGATCCATGGGATAAGGCTCAACATCTTCCAGGTTTTCGGCCAGCGTTTTACCCGTCACTGTTAAGCAGTCGCCGTGCAGCAATCCTGCTTCCAGCAAAATTTTCATCAGCGGCTGAATGCCACCAATCGCCACCAGCTCGCTCATCATATAGTGGCCGCTGGGGCGCAGATCAGCGACTACCGGCACGCGCTTGCCGATCTCGGTGAAGTCGGCAAGCGTCAGTTCCACGCCAATGGTGCGTGCCATGCCAATCAAATGCAGCACCGCGTTGGTAGAGCCACCCAGCGCAATCACCACGGTAATCGCATTCTCAAACGCTTCGCGGGTCATGATGTCAGAAGGCTTGATGTCACTAGCCAGCAGTGCCAGCACGGCCTCGCCTGCCGCTTTACAGTCATCGCGCTTATCTTGGGAAATGGCGTTCTGCGCCGAGCTACCCGGCAGGCTCATACCCAATGCTTCAATGGCAGATGCCATCGTATTGGCCGTGTACATACCGCCACAGGAACCCGGGCCAGGAATCGCGGTTTCTTCAATGTTTTTCAGTTCGATCAGGTCAATATCACCACGGGAGTGGGCGCCCATCGCCTCAAATACCGACACGATATCGGTATGGCCTTTACCGGGCATAATGGTGCCGCCATACACAAACACACTGGGGCGATTCAGCCGTGCCAAGCCCATCACGCAACCCGGCATATTTTTGTCACAGCCGCCAATGGCCACCAGCCCATCAAAGCCTTCACAGCCCGCCACGGTTTCAATGGAATCGGCAATCACCTCGCGGGAAACCAGCGAGTACTTCATGCCTTCGGTGCCATTAGCAATGCCATCGGAAATAGTGATGGTATTAAAGATCACCCCTTTACCACCCGCCGCGTCGGCACCGTCTCGGGCGAACTCTGCTAACTCACCGATGTGGCTATTACACGGGGTCACCATGCTCCAGGTAGAGGCAACGCCCACCTGGGGCTTGGTAAAGTCATCGTCGTTAAACCCCACCGCCCGCAGCATTGCACGGCTGGCCGCCTTGCCAGGGCCATCCACCACCTGGGCTGAATGGCGGCGGGTATTCGTAGTAGGCTCGGTCATGGGGGAATTCCTCTTTGCTTGACTCACATCGCGTTACGCACGGTATCCACATAGCTTGGCGATATAACGCGCATCCCGCAAGGCACTTAACTTATGGCACCATAGCGCTACGCGCTATTCCCAATGCCTAATGCCGCGAAGGAACACCACCGCATGTCTGCCAATTCACACTGCTCACCAACGCCATTCTCGCCAACGTCGCTTACCCCTGGCTTTATGGTGGTGCACGCTAACCGCCTGGAAGACTTGCGCGGGCTGGCGGTGCAGTGGATGCGCTTGCACCCGTTGGGGCCGTTGGAAAACGAGACCATTCTGGTGCAGAGCAACGGCATTGGGCAGTGGTTAAAGTTAGCGTTGGCGGAAGACCCAGAGAATGGCGGCGCAGGCATCGCCGCCGCGCTGGATGTCATGCTGCCCGCGCGGTTTTTATGGCAGGCCTACCGCACGGTGCTCACCCATGTTGACCAGGATGGCGACGCGGTGCCTGAAACCTCGCCGTTTGATAAATCGCGCTTGGTATGGCGGCTACTGCGCCTGTTGCCCACGCTAGCGGGGCAGGAAGTGTTCGCGCCGCTGGCACAGTTCTTGGAAGTCGACCGCGACCAGCGCAAGCACTACCAACTGGCCGAACGGCTGGCGGATTTGTTCGACCAGTATCAGGTCTACCGCGCCGACTGGCTAGATGCCTGGGCCAACGGTGATGACGTGCTGATTACCGCTCGGGGCGAACCCCGCCCGCTGGAAGAGCACCAGCGCTGGCAGCCCGCGCTATGGCGCATTCTGCGCGACGATGTCGCCGCCACCCAAGGCGATGCAGGCATCAACAGTAGCCGTGCCCAAGTGCATCGGCGCTTTTTGAAAGCGACTGAACAATTGGAAGGCCAGCCCTGCCCACACGGCCTGCCTCGGCGGCTGATTATTTTTGGTATTTCATCGCTGCCCCAACAAACCCTGGAAGCCCTGGCAGCACTCTCTCGCTGCTGCCAAATCGTGCTGTGTGTGCACAACCCCTGCCAGTTCTACTGGGCAGATATCATCGAACACAAAGATTTACTGCGCGCCAACCGCTACCGCCAGCGGCGCAAAACCGGTATGCCCGAAGCGTTGGATGTATTGGGCACCGGCGACGCCGACGATGCCCTGCATCTGCACGCTCAGCCGCTACTCGCCGCCTGGGGCAAGCAGGGCCGCGACTACCTGCGCCTACTGGATGAACACGACGATTCAGGCAACTACCAGACCCTGTTTGAGCAGCAGGCGCTACGCATTGATATGTTCGAGCCGTTTAACGGCGTTGATCGCGACTGCCTGCTCAGCCAACTGCAAGATGATATTCGCGAACTGCGCCCCGTGGCGGAAACCCAAACCCACTGGCCCGCGCTAAGCTCGGCAGATGATTCCATGGTGTTTCATATTGCCCATGGCCCCCAGCGGGAAGTTGAGATTCTCCACGACCAGTTGCTGGCCGCCTTTAGCGCCGACCCTGAGCTGCGCCCGCGGGATATCATCGTCATGGTGCCAGATATCGACCGCTACGCGCCGCATATCGCCGCAGTGTTTGGCCAACTACAAAACGACGACCCACGGCATATTCCCTATACGCTTTCCGACCAAGCCAGTCGCCACCGCCTACCGCTGATGATTGCCCTGGAAAAGCTGCTGCGCCTACCTGAGCTACGCCTTTCGGTCAGCGACTTACTGGACCTACTCGATGTACCCGCTCTGCGCCAGCGCTTTGGACTGGAAGAGCGCGACCTACCGGTACTCGAGCGCTGGATGGAGGGTGCAGGCATTCGTTGGGGGCTGAATGCCAAGCAGCGCCAGACACTTGAGCTACCCGGCGGGTTAAGCCAAAACACCTGGGCGTTTGGCCTGCGCCGCTTGCTGCTCGGCTACACCGTGGGCGAAGGCCACGCTTGGCAAGGAATCGAGCCGTTTGACGATATCGGCGGGCTGGAAGCGGGCCTCGCCGGGCCGTTAGCCACCTTGTTGGAAAAGCTCGAAGAGACCTGGGAAACCTTCTGCCAGCCCACCGATGCCGCCAACTGGGTAGCGCGGCTACGCACGCTGCTGGAAACCTTCTTCCTGACCGACGACGCCCAAGAAAGCGTGATGCTCACCAAGCTGGAAAACGGCTTGCAGCAAATGCTGGAAAGCAGCGAGGAAGCCCAGTTAAACGAACCGCTGCCGCTCTCCATGGTGCGCGAACACTGGCTGGCACAGATTGATGAACACAGCCTTTCCCAGCGCTTTCTAGCCGGTGCGGTCAACTTCGCCACGCTAATGCCCATGCGCGCCATTCCGTTTAAGCGCGTGTGCCTGCTGGGCATGAACGACGGTGAGTACCCCCGCTCTCAGCCACCGCTAGATTTTGATTTGATGGGCAGTGACTACCGCCCCGGTGACCGCTCCCGCCGGGAAGACGACCGCTACCTGTTTTTGGAAGCGCTGCTCTCCGCCCGCGACCAGCTCTACATAAGCTGGGTAGGCAGGAGCCAAATCGACAACACCCCGCTACCGCCTTCGGTGCTGGTCGGTCAACTGCGTGACCACCTGGAAGCAGGCTGGCAGATCGAGAACGGCACGCCACTGCTGGAAGCGCTAACCACAGAGCACCCGCTGCAGCCATTTAGCCGCGCTTATTTTGCTAGCAACCCGCAAGCCTCGCGACTGTTTACCTATGCACATGAATGGCGCGAGGTACACGCACCGCGCACGCCTCAAGCTGCCCAACCGACACTTTCCCCACCGGAAAACATCCCCACCAACCTGACGCTTGGCCAGTTGGGCCAATTCCTGCGCGAGCCGATACGCGCCTTCTTCAATACCCGGCTGGGAGTGTATTTCGAGCAGGAAGCGATTGCCGAGCTGGACGAAGAACCGTTCGCCCTGGATGGCCTGCAAAACTGGCAGCTGCAAGACCAACTGATCGCCGCCCAGCGCCACGCCATTGATCGCGGCGAGCCACGCATTGAAGCACTGCACGCAGCCCTTGAACGTTTTCAGGGCCAAGGCGTATTGGCCATGGGTGCCTTTGGCGAGCGCATGCGCGATGCCTTAGCAGAACCCATGGAAGCCCTGTTCAGCGACTACGAAGAAGCCCTAGGCGCTTGGCCGATTGCGCTAGGTGACCCAGCAGCCATTCACCTGGAAGGTAGTAACGGTATTACGCTGGAAGATTGGCTGGGCGAGCTACGCCAGGATGACGCGGGCAACCGCTGCCGCCTGTTATTGCTTAGCAGCAGCCTGATCAAGAACAGCAAGTACCAGTGGCATCTGCTGCTACGCCACTGGGTTGCCCATCTGGCTGGCAATCTCAGCGGTCCGATGACCACCCAGTTACTTTCCAAGGCCGGCAATATCACCCTGGAACCTATCGCTGCCGACACCGCCCACGCCCACCTGGAAACCCAGCTAAGCGCCTGGCAACACGGCCTGGAAGTACCGCTTCCGCTAGCCCCCCAGGCCGCCTTTGCGTGGCTGACAAAACTGGGCACACCTGACATTGCGATTGAGAAAGGCAGGGAAAGCGACGCCTACGCCGCAGCCGAAAAAGCCTATGAGAGCGGATTTAAAACCACCGGCGAAGCCGACCAGAGCCCTTATCTCGGCCACCAATGGCCCCGCTTCGAACGGCTGTTTTTCGACCGCACCGCCAACGGAAAGCACACCTTTGCCGAACTCACGGAAGCGCTGTACGCCCCGCTGTTTTACGCTGTGAAAGGTAATGCGAAGAAAGATGATGCGAACGCCAAGAAAGCGGCATCGTAGTGCGTTAAGCGCCTCGTCTAGCCCCTATTCAAGCTCAATCGTGTCCATGGGGTGATCAGGGTTTACTCCCTTTCTGCTTGGCACGGCTGTTTTTCTGCGTAAGGCGCTTTTGCTGCTCAGGCCTTCGCCCAGTCTGGCGAGCCAATGCGATGCGCATAAGACGTTGAAACGTCGGGCACTCCAGATGGCTCGGCGCAGTGCAGGTCGCCACATGACGCAAACCGTCACGAAGGGCTGCCAGTTCGTTAATGTGGCGATCCAGAAGATCTGCCTTAGCACTCACCGCTTCACGGTCGATTTCCGGCTGCCGTTGCGTGCCAAGCATGTCGCGCATCTCGGCCAGTGAAAAACCCGCGACCTGCCCCAACGCAATCAGCGACAAGCGTGTTAAAACGCTGGTCTCGAAAACCCGCCGCAGACCATTGCGCCCCACCGACCTAATCAGGCCAACTTCCTCGTAATAGCGCAATTTCGAGGCAGGAATACCGCTTTTTCGAGACAGTTCGGAAATATCGAGCATGGCACTTGACTTAAAGTTGACTTGAAGTAATAGGCTACAACGCTTCTCCCTTACGTATCCACCCACACTTCTAGCCACACGTCTATCCACACTGTCAGGAGTCTAATAAGCATGCCTGTTTTGAATACGCACAGCCGCCCATACGCCGTTGCTAAACCGTTAACAAGAGCAAAGATAACAAGCACAGAGACGTCCGGGGCAAAAATGCCAGGAGCGCAGCAATGATGCTGACCGATGCGCTACTGCTCGGCCTGGGAGCAACTGCTTTTATGGACATAGTCGCGCTGCTGCAGAAGCGGCTGCTGGGTATTCCTTCGCTGAATTACGCTATGGTCGGGCGTTGGCTAGGGCATTTGCCAAAGGGCAGGTTCATCCACCGGCCGATTGGTGAAAGCGCCCCGATCCAGGCAGAAATGGCGCTAGGATGGCTGGCGCACTATCTGATTGGCGTCGCTTTCGCGATCATATTCTTAGTGCTGGTTGGGCCAAACTGGCTGGCACGTCCCTCGCTCATACCGGCGTTAGGCTTCGGTGTGATAACGGTAATGGCGCCGTTTCTAGTCCTGCAGCCTGGTATGGGCGCAGGGGTTGCCGCTAGCAAGACGCCGCAACCAACCACCGCCAGGCTGCGCAGTCTTTTCGCGCACGCCAGTTTTGGCGCTGGCCTATGGGTGGCAGGCGTCCTAGTGATGCGGGTTCTTTAGGCCAGCATAAAACCAGCTTAAATACTCGTCTCGCTTAACGAGAGTATCCGTTTTGCTAACGAAATCATCTCCGGGTCGCCGGTATGCTTATCCGGCACATCGGAGAGTTTGATTACCGGCAGCCAGCCCTGCCCTTCAGGGCGCGCCTCGACCATTTTGATCACCATATTCATCGGCTCAGCGCCGACATCGTTAGTGAAGTTGGTGCCGATGCCAAACGCCATCCCAATTCGTTCCTGACAAAACGCTTGAATGCGCTCGACTTTTTCCGGCGTTAAGGCATCCGAAAAAATGATCGTTTTACTAAGTGGGTTAATTCCCAAGCGTTCATAATGCGCGATGGTTTGGGAGGCAAACTCAATCGGGTCGCCGCTATCATGGCGTACGCCGTCAAACAGCTTGGCAAACTTTTTATCGAAGCTGTCGAAGAAAGCGGACGATGTGAAGGTGTCGGTTAGGGCAATTCCCAAATCGCCACGATACACATCCACCCAATGCTCAAGGGCAAGACTGTTAGCCATTTTGAAGCCAAAGCGGGCACCATGGAACATAAACCACTCGTGGGCGTGGGTGCCTATCGGCTTCACGTCGTGACGCATAGCCAGCAGCACATTGCTAGTGCCGCTGAAGGCTTCACCACCGTAGTGGCGCAGCGCTTCCACCACTCGATCATGAACCGCAAAGGAGAAACGGCGCCGGGTGCCGAACTCGGCAATTTTCAGCCCTAAGCGGCGATAAAGCTCGATCTTCTCCTGGGTGCGTTGCTCGATCAGTGCATCGTCATCATGGGTCACCGAGACGCCACGTAGCCGATACCAAAGTTCGCTGATCAACGCCATCAGCGGCACTTCCCATAAAATCGTGCGGTACCAAGGCCCCTCGATGACCACCGAAAGCTCACTGCCCTGCTGCTCGATGATTACTTCGGAGGGTTCGTAACGGAAGCCGGCCAGAAAATCGAGATAGGTCGGGTCAAGATAAGGGCAGGTAACTTCCAGGTAGCGCTTTTCCTGATCGCTCAGGCGAAGCGCCGCCATTTTATCGACCTCGTGGCGGAGCGCAGTACCAAAGCCTTCAGGAAACGCGTGCTGGCCACGATTGATAAATGCGTAGCGTGCATGTGCATAGGGAAAGCGTTTGATCACGGCGTTCTGCATCGTGATTTTGTAGAAGTCATTATCCAGAAGCGAGGTCAGCATGAGATCCCTACGTGTAAGTGAACCGAAGCCGCTGGTAGCGTAAACTAAGCGTCCTAAGAGTGGCTTGGCGACAAGATTATCAGGTGGCGGGGCACTCATACAGTCTTGGCCCCGCGCTGGGGCGCTTTACTTTCGGAGACCCGTGATGAGTCAGCCCGCCCCGCTTAACCCACTTACGCTACCGCTTCACGGCAGCCGCCTGATTGAAGCCAGCGCGGGCACGGGCAAAACCTTCACCATCGCACTGCTCTACGTGCGCCTGGTGCTGGGCGGGCAGCACAGCGAAGACGACAGCGCCTTTGTGCGCCCGCTCACCCCGCCGGAAATTCTGGTCGTTACCTTCACCAATGCCGCCACCCAGGAACTACGCGAACGTATCCGCCACCGGCTGGTAGAAGCCGCCAATGTTTTCAGAACCAGCGATGAAGCCGGTGCTGACTCTCTGCTGCTTGAGCTACGCGACCAGTATGATCCTGCCACTTGGCCCGCCTGCGCCCGCCGCCTGGAGCTAGCCGCAGAATGGATGGACGAAGCCGCCGTTTCCACTATCCACAGCTGGTGCTACCGCATGCTGCGCGAACACGCCTTCGATAGCGGCAGCCTGTTCTCGCTCAACCTGGAAAACGACCAGCGCGAACTGGAACAAGAAGTGGTGCGCGACTACTGGCGCACCTTCTACTACCCACTGGATGCCGACGCCCTGGGCAGCATTACCCGCTACTGGAAATCGCCGGATAAACTCCACGAAGATGTACGCAAGCTGCTCCACGAAAGCGACGCCCTGGGCAGCCAGCGCCCCGCGCCAGCCGACACATTAAGCGCTGCCGAAGCCGAACGCAGCGCCACATTAGGCACGCTAAAAGCTCCCTGGCCCGCTTGGCTAGATGAACTGGTGCCCGCACTGGAAGAGGCCGCCAAACGTAAAGCCTTCAAAGGCCAAAGCTTCAATGCCAAAAGCCGCGCCAGTTGGCTAGGTGCACTGCGCGAATGGTGCGAAAGCGACCTTGAGCGCCCCGCGCTTACCCCCGCCGCCTGGAAACGCCTGACCCCAGACGGCATGGCCGAGATATGGAAAGACGGCGCGCCACCCTGCCCAGCCGCCTGGGAAGCGCTGGCGGACATGCCCGCCGCCCTCAACGCCTTGCCCGAACCGCGCAACGACCTGCTGATTCACGCCGTGCAGTGGTGCAAACTACGTATGGAGCGCGAGCAGGAACGCCGCGCCGAAATGGGCCCCAACGACCTGCTCACCCATTTAGACCGCGCCCTGCAAGGCCCCAACAAAGATGCCCTGGCCGCGCAGATTCTGCGCCAGTTTCCCGTCGCGCTGATTGACGAGTTCCAAGATACCGACCCGATTCAGTACCGTATTTTTAACGCGGTCTATGATGTCGCCAACCCCCGCCGCGACGCCGCTATGCTACTGATCGGTGACCCCAAGCAGGCCATCTACGCCTTTCGCGGTGCGGATATCTTCACCTACCTGCAAGCCCGCCAAGACACCGCAGGCCGCCACGTCACGCTGGGCACCAACTTCCGTTCCAGCCGCGCCATGGTGGAAGCCGTCAATCACTGCTTCCACTACGCCGACCAGCACCCAGCTGGGGCATTTCTATTTCGCGAAGACGGCGGCGAAAACCCGCTGCCGTTCTTATCGGTAGCCGCCAAAGGCCGCGACGAACAGCTGGTCCACCAAGGCCAGCCGCTGCCCGCCATGACGCTGTGGCCGTTAACAAGCGAAGAACCACTTTCCAAAACCGCCTACCAAACCGAGATGGCCGAACGCTGCGCCTCTTATATGGTGGAACTGCTCGCGGCAGCTCAAAGTGGCAATAAACAAGGCCAAAGCGGCTTCCAGAAAGGCGATGAGCTAAGCCCGCTAAAACCTTCCGATATGGCAGTGCTGGTCAACGGCCTGCAGGAAGCCCGCGCCATTCGCTTAGCGCTGGCCAGCCGAGGGGTGAAGAGTGTTTACCTTTCCGACCACGATAAAGTATTTAGCTCGCCCATGGCCAAGCAGGTAGAACGCTGGCTGCGCGCCTGCGCCGAGCCACTGGCCAGCTCCCGCCAAGCCGAAGCCCATCTGCGCGCCGCTTTGGCGACGCCAGTGCTGGGACTGACCCTAGCCGACCTTGATCACCTGCAACAAAACGAACTGGCTTGGGAAGCGCGGGTGGAGCAATTCAGCCACTATCATCGCCTATGGCAACGCCAAGGTGTGCTGCCGCTGGTACGCCATATGATGGTGGATTTCGATATTCCCGCCCGCCTACTGGGGGAATTCGAAGAGGGTGAGCGCTTGCTCACCGACCTGCTGCACTTGGGCGAATTGCTGCAGCAAGCCAGCGCAGAACTGGACGGCGAACACGCGCTGATTCGCTTTCTGTATGAGGCCATTGCCGACCCGGAAAGCCATGGCGACAGCCACAAACTGCGCCTGGAAAGCGACGCGGATTTGGTCAAAGTGGTCACCATCCACAAATCCAAAGGGCTTGAGTACCCGCTGGTATTCCTGCCGTTTATCGCTAACCACCGCCCGGTGAGCGATAAAGACATACCGCTGCGCTGGCACGACGCCCACGGCAATCTTCAGCTCAGCCTAAGCGCCGATGAAGAAACGCTGGCCACCGCCGACCGCGAACGTTTAGGGGAAGACCTACGCAAGCTTTATGTAGCGCTGACCCGCGCCCGCCACGCGACTTGGCTGGGGCTAGCCTCGCTGCAAGGGCTGGAAAATAGCGCCCTCGGCTACCTGATTAGCGGCGGAAAAACGCTGGCACCGGCAGAGCTAACCACCGCGCTGGAAGCGCTGGCACAAGGCAGTGAGATTGCCGTCAGCGAGCCACCGGCACCCACTGCCCAGCGCCTTGCCCTCTCTGAACAAAGCGCCACGCTTGGCCATGCCCGCACGCCCACGCGCCCAGCCAAGGAACACTGGTGGATTGCCAGCTACTCGGCGCTGCGCCTTTCCGGCACGCTCACCGCCCCCACGGCAGCGCCCCTGGAACCGACCACCGCCCAGGAAGCCACCGCGTTTGAAGTATTGGATGAGCCGCAGGAACTATCCCAGTTGGCCCAGCAGGAAACATTTCATCTGCATAAATTTCCCAGAGGCCCAGGGCCGGGCACATTTTTACACGGGCTGTTGGAATGGGCAGGCAGACAAGGCTTTGCAGCCGCTGCCAACGACCACGATTCACTCAACGATATGCTATGGCGGCGCGTACAGCTGCGCGGCTGGCAAGCATGGCAGGAACCGCTGGCTGGCTGGCTTTCAGCGCTGCTCACCACGCCGTTACCGCTGGCCGCGCCAAACCAACAAAGTGTCGCGCTCACCGAACTCACCAGCTACCAAGTAGAGCTTGAGTTCTGGCTGGCCGCCCAACGGGTCAACACCCAAGCGATTGATGCGCTGGTAAGCAAGCACTTACTGCCAGGGGTTGAGCGCCCAGCGCTGGACACCGACACCCTAAACGGCATGCTCAAAGGCTTTATTGATTTAGCCTTCGAGCACCAAGGGCGCTTTTACGTACTGGACTGGAAATCGAACTATTTAGGGCCGAATGACAGCGATTACGAACCGGAAGCCCTGCGCCAAGCGCTACTGGCCAAGCGCTACGACCTCCAGGCCGCGCTTTACCTGCTGGCTATGCATCGGCTGCTAAAAGCGCGCTTGCCCGACTACGACCCGCACCAGCATCTAGGCGGTTCGATGACCGTATTTCTGCGCGGCAGCCGCAGCCCAGGGCGCGGGGTATTTTCCGAGCCCGCCCCGGTTGAACTGATCGAAGCACTGGATAGCCTGTTTGCAGGCGCATCGTTTTCAAGTCCCGCACAGGAAGCGACGGTATGAGTAAGCCTAAAGACACCCACACCTTCGACCTATTTGGCGATGCCGTTGAAACACAGGATGCCCAGCCCTCAATGGCCCCCGAGCCAGTGAGCGCTCACCCTGCGTTAAGCGATACCACTGAATTGCTAACCCTATGCGAGCGCTGGGTAGCCAGGGGCTGGCTGCGCGATTTAGACCGCGCCCTGGTGCGCTTTCTAGCGGCCGAAGCAGCGGATGCCCCCGCACTGCTGCTGTTGGCCGCCGCGCTGGCCAGCCATCAGCTAGGCCGTGGCCATGTGTGTCTGGATTTAAACGCCACGCTCAACGCACCAGATTTCGCCCTTTCGCTACCCCCAGAAGGGGATGATTTAAGCGACCCGCCACCGCTGCCCAGCGACGTGCTGGCAACGCTCACGCTAAGCGAATGGCAAACTGCGCTGCATCACCCACTGCTCACCAGCGAAGGCCCTGGCAACACACCGCTGGTGGTAGTAACGACTCACTCAGACGCCGGTGATAAGAGCCACACGCGGCTCTACCTACGCCGCTACTGGCAATACGAGCAAACCCTGCATCAGCAGATCGCCAGCCGCCTAGAAGATGAAAACACCACACACACACAGGCGGTGAATAATAACGCCACGACGGCAACTGATAACCGTTGTAGGAGGCCAATTTATTGGGCGATGGGTGACGATAGTCACCCTGGCCTTCTCCCCCAGGCCCTGCATATTCTGTTCAAGCAAAGCGACGGCCTCGACTGGCAAAAAACCGCCTGTGCGCTAGCCGCCCGCAGCCGCTTCGGCATTATTACCGGCGGCCCCGGCACCGGCAAAACCACCACTGTGGTGCGCCTGCTCGCCCTTCTGCAAACCCTGCAACTGTCTCGCTCACCCAGCCAACCGCTGCGCATTCGCCTAGCCGCCCCCACCGGCAAAGCCGCTGCTCGCCTGAATGAATCCATTGCTGGGCAAGTCAGTCAACTCCCCTTCAAAGGATTAGCTACCTTGTTGGAAGGAGCTTTGTCGGAGGGAGCTTTGTTGGAAGGATCTTTGTGGGAGGAAGCTTTGTGGGAGGGAGCTTTAGCTTTGGTTCGACACGTCGACGATGATAAAGCCACAGAACAGCTAAAAGCCGCCATCCCAACTGAAGTCACCACGCTTCACCGCTTATTAGGCGCCCGCCCCGACACCCGCCACTTCCGCCACAGCGCCACCAATCCGCTAGCGTTGGATGTACTGGTGATCGACGAAGCTTCGATGGTGGATATCGAAATGATGGCCGCCGTGCTGAGCGCCCTGCCCGCTAATGCCCAGTGCGTGCTGCTGGGGGATAAAGACCAGCTAGCCTCGGTAGAAGCTGGCTCGGTACTTGGTGATTTATGCCGCTGCGCCGAAGCCGCCCACTACACCCAAGCAACCGCCCAATGGCTGGAAAGCGCCACCGGCCAGCCGCTGCCACCCGAGTACCTGGATGCTGACGGCCAGCCGCTCGACCAAGCCATTACCATGCTGCGGGTAAGCCACCGCTTTAACGAACACAGCGGCATCGGCCAGTTAGCCCAGGCGATAAACCAGCCAAGCCATGCCCAAACTGACCGGGAAAAACAGCAGGCCGTAAACGCCGTGCTGCGCCATGGCTACCCAGACTTACACCACCTAACGCTTTCAGAGGACACCGCGCTGGATAAGCTGGTCATTCACGGCAGCGCGGATAAGTTTGTCAATGGCGGCGAAGGTCGCACTAACCACAAACATGAACCCATCGCCCCGCCCACTGGCTATCGCCACTACCTAAAAGTGCTGAACGCACAGCGCCCGCGTGGAGAATCGTTTGAGGACAACCCAGCGGCCTATAACGCCTGGGCCTTTGAGGTGCTAAGTGCCTACAGCCACTTCCAGCTGCTATGCGCGCTGCGCAAAGGCCCCTGGGGGGTAGAAGGCTTAAACCTGCATATCGCCAAAACCCTACGTAGCGAAAAGCTGCTGTTTGGCAGTGACTACACGCTAGAAAAAGGCTGGTATGAAGGCCGCCCGGTACTGGTCACCCAAAACGACTACGGCCTAAAACTAATGAACGGTGATATCGGCATCACCCTGGCGGTGCCGGATCCCCGCAATCCGCAACAAAAGCTGTTAAGAGTTGCCTTTCCTTCATCAAGTGCCACGAGCGATGCCGATAACCCCATCCGCTGGGTGCTGCCCTCCCGCTTGCATGCGATAGAAACGGTATTCGCGATGACAGTACACAAATCCCAAGGCTCGGAATTCTTACACACCGCCCTGCTGCTACCGCCCACCATCAACCCGATTCTCACTCGCGAGCTGGTCTACACCGGCATCACCCGCGCCCGCGACTGGCTCACGTTGATCGAAGCCAAACGCGGGGTGTTGAATGAGGCTGTTACTAGGGAGGTGATGAGGGTAAGTGGGATGTAGAAGGTTGTAATCAAAACCGACATTAACGGCAGTGGTAATGGTGGTCTTTGGCCAGGAGCTGATGTTGAGGCAATGCTGATTAACGCCTGGGCTCAGCGGCCGGTTCGGAGGCGCCCCGCGCCGGAAAAGCGGTCCGCTGAAGCCCTTGGTTATGTTGAATGGCTAGCCTTCCTAGCCAAGTTGCATATGACTAACGTGATCAGTGCTACTTGGATTATGTTGTTTACAAAAGACATTAGTAGCAGCCGCACCCCCCATGCGCCAACCGCTGACGAAAATATTGTTAGCGAGACAAACGCTGTAAATACTAAATTTATAAGCGTGAAAAAATATAGAAAAAAAAGTAAATCCAAATATCCCTTTCTCACATAGCTTTTGAAAGCTGGAGTCGAAGCCACAGCAAATAAAATGGTTATTATTGCAGCTAAAAAACCCAACGTAGTGAAGGCGAAGCTGGCAATAAGATTCGCCAATGCTTGTGCTTTTTCGCCAAGGCCCAAAGCAAAACTTGGCCACTTTGAAACACCAAAGTCATAAATCAGATAACTTATCGGCCCAGGCATCAACGTTATTAAAACCAGAAAAAACTTCAGGCTCATCTTTCTTGAATCCTTCATGACCGTCGTGCTCCCCAAGCTTCGCTGTCAGCTCATCATTATCTCCAACCTTGGCGGATATAGCCTCATATATTTCGTGATCAGCCCCCTTAGCAATAATATCTGATATCATCCCTTGGCCAACCAAATACATATCCATGAGATGATCACCGAGATCCTCTTTCGCACGACAGATGAATTTATCCAGCCCTGATTGATCTACACTATTTATTATTTTTTTCATGGCTGCATCTATATTTTGACGCTTTCTAGGTTTAACCGTAACTTCGAATGAATCAACCTCCGCAAATTCTTCTGCAGTACCTCCGAAAAAATCTCTTATGTCTTCGTAAAGCTTATTTTCTTTTGAAACCTGAACCGAGGAGCGTCCTATGAAGGGCATTTGCAGAGCATCGGCGAATGTTGCCTCTTGCATGAAAGGGTGAAGTAAAAATTTATAGTCATTTATGCCTATTGCTGCGAATACCTCGTTGATAAAGTTTGAAAACGACTTGGTCTTAGGTGCCATTATTGTGGACGCGAAACCAATAAATCCTTTACCAAAATAGACATATGAAGCAAACCCGAGTCTTTCGTCGCGTTGAAGCATGTCGTTTATTTCAGAAACCGAGTGGTCCGTAGATTTAATCTTCTTGATTACCTCTTGCGACCTGGTAATCAAATACAGATAAAAGTCTTTTCCGCTTCTCAAAAGGTAAACATTTTCTCCCGCATGAGAAAACCTGTTTTTGAAATCGACATTCTGAAATTTAGAAAAAGCCTCAACAAATGGCCTTAAGTCGAATAAAAATTTTTCGCCATCACTATGACGCTCTACTGAGTAGCCGTAATACGAAATCTTCATTGCTCCCCCATTTTATTGATTTTCAACATAACGCACAGCTCACCGCGCAAATTTTGGATGGCGGTTTTTGTGCGTCTTTTGCACAAAAGGTGACAGCTAAAATTTGTCCGGTGGAACTGCTTGTTAGATTTTTCACACTTCATTGTAAGTGAATCCGCATAAGTTATGGTGTATAAAGCGAGGCTT
>NZ_JABUZE010000186.1:0-620 GCF_014897805.1 Halomonas sp. 3F2F | reverse complement strand
CATCCCCGGGGACTGGAACGCTCGCGTATGGCGGCCCTGGCGAGCAGCGATTGGATCCGCCAGTCCCTGAACCTGTGCATCACCGGGCCTACCGGTTGCGGCAAGACCTGGCTGGCCTGTGCCCTGGGCAATCAGGCCTGCCGGCAAGGCCTCTCGGTGCGCTACCTGCGAGTGCCGCGCCTGTTCGAGCAGGTGCGCATCGCGCACGGTGATGGTAGCTACGGTCGGCTGATGAACCAGTTGCTGAAGACCAACCTGCTGATCCTGGATGACTGGGGCATGCAGAAGATCACGGCGCAGCAGCGGCAGGACCTGATGGAAGTAATCGAAGACCGACACGGGCGGGGCTCCACCCTCATCGCCAGCCAGTTACCCACGGAGCACTGGCATGACTACATCGGCTCCGCCACGCTGGCAGACGCCATCATGGATCGGCTCCTGCACGGCGCTCACCGACTCAATCTGAAAGGGGAATCACTGAGAAAAACCAACGCACAAAAAACGGAATCGGTTGACCCATCGTGACCGCTCAGCGTACAAAACTCTCTCCAGCGTGAAGGCCGTGTGCAAATCGGTCACGATCACCGGAATGACCGGTCACGTTCGCCGGAATACGCAGC
>NZ_JABUZE010000187.1:0-1481 GCF_014897805.1 Halomonas sp. 3F2F | reverse complement strand
GAGGCGCTGGAAGACAATCTGGTCGATCGACGCCACCCGCTGCGCATCCGTCATTCGCTGGCCAGCCAGTTGCGTACCCTGGTGCTGCAGCGTGCGATGGGCTGGATCGATCTCAGCGATACCGACACGCTGCGCCGTGACCCGCTTTGGCAGTTGGCCTGCAGCGATGCACGCGGCATGACACCCCTGGTCCAGGACCGGCCGTCTCAAGCCACGCTGTCGCGGCTGCTGAGCTGCCTCGGTCGTAACGACAATATCGATGCCGTGCACGAAGGCCTGTTGCGGCTGGTGGTCTGGCGCCTGACCTCGCTGCAGAACGGTGAACGTCCCAAACAGCTGACGCTGGACATCGATGGCCTGCCGATCGAGGTGCATGGCCATCAGGGCGGGTCGGCCTATCATGGCCTTTACGGGGCCCGCATCTACTCGCCGCTGGTCGCATCGTTGGCGGAGACCGGCGACATGGTGGGCGGCCTGCTGCGCGAGGGCAACGCCGGCCCGGCAGAGAACGCCGACACCTGGATCCCGCATCTGGTACGACGACTCAACGAGAGCACCGGGGCACAGGTTCGTGTGCGCATCGACGCCGGTTTTACCGATAACGCGACGCTGGAGGCCCTGGAGGATCGGGAGATCGAATACCTGGGCCGGTTGCGCAGTCACACCGGTCTACAGAAGCTGGCAGCACCGCTCCTGAAGCGGCCACCCGGCCGGCCACCCGAGCAGCCTCGCGAGTGGTGCCACGATCTGGAGTACCAAGCCGGCTCCTGGTCGGCACCGCGGCGCGTAGTGCTGGTGGTGCAGGAACGCCCCGATGACCTGCTGCTGCATGCCTTCTTCCTGGTCACCAACCTCAGCAAGTTCGACTGGCCGCCAGAGAAGGTCCTAGCACTCTATCGCAAGCGCGGCAGCGCCGAGGCGCACATGGGCGAGGTGAAATCAGCACTCGACGTGCATCTCTCCTCGACCGACCGCGGCGCTTCCACCGTTCAAGAGGTGATGGCCCGCAACGAAGTGAGTCTGCTACTGAGTCTCTACGCCTACCAGGTCTTGCATGGACTGCGCTGCCTCCTGGAGCGGCAGACCCGGCAAGGCTGGAGCCTCAGCCGGATGCGCGAGCAGGTGCTGAAGGTCGCCGCCACGCTGAGGCTGCACGCTCGGCGAATCACCGTTCATCTGGGTGCCGCCGCCGACAAGTGGTGGCCGACGCTGCTGAAGGGGTTGCCGAAGCTGACCGCACTGAGCTGACGCTCCTGCGAGACCACCACAGCATCAGAAAGCGAGCGACCGGAGCGGCGGTCGGCGATCACGGCTGCTTGGACGGCCGCCATTGATTCCAAAGAGCTATAAGTAAGTAGGAAAAGGGCTGCGTTCTGGCATTACTCAACAGCCACTCGCGCTGAAGATGCGAATCCTGATAAGCAATGCCAACAGCCAGTACCTTCAGACCGCTCAATCAGCGCCCTCGTGAATAAGGCGGG